>JAHFTY010000265.1 GCA_023265365.1 Acidobacteriota bacterium | reverse complement strand
CAATAATCTGCGCGGCAACCGCGCGCGGGCGAACTGGGATCGCAAATTCGTGTCGGTGACGAACTGGATTTACGAACTTCCATTCGGCAAAGGCCAGCGCTGGATGAACAACGCATCGGGCGTGGTCCATGCAATCCTGGGCGGCTGGAGCATTCAGGGCTTCAACGCGATGATGTCCGGAACGCCGTTTTCCGTCTCCAGCGGCGTCCGCTCCGCTTTCTTCTCGGCGAACTCCCGGGCCGTGCTTGCTCCGGGAACCGCGTCCCTGCCCGATGCTTCGCTCAAGACCAAACCCGGAGTGATCGGCCCGGTCTTCTTCCAGGATGCTTCTTCATTTGCGCTGGCGCCTCCGGGCTCGACCGGAATGGGGCGCAACACGTTTACCGGCCCCGGCTACTGGGACGTGGACGCCTCGATCTCGAAGACCTTCAACGTCACCGAGAAGCTGAAGACCAAGTTCACGCTCGAAGCCTTCAACGCAATGAACCATACCAACTACCGCTCACTGGCCGACGCCACATCCGGCTCAGTGAACATCACGTCGGCACAGTTCGGGCAGTCCTGCTGCCAGAGCCGGCCGACCGCAACGTCCACCGCGATCGTTTCCAACGGCGAGGCGTATCGCGTCGTCCAGGCGGTCCTGAAGATCTCCTGGTAGCGCATCACCGGCCCGTTTCGGATGCTTTCCGGAACGGGCCGGCGCTTTCTGTTCCCGCCCGCATGCGCGCATCCCCATCCGGCCTTCCAGGGATAATTCGTTTGACATTGCGCACCACGGATAAGATTCTTGCCCGCAATCGTGCCTGCGGCGGGGAAACATCCTTACTGAACAACCAACTCCGGTTCTGAAACGCGCGCGACAAAAGGCTTTCGGATGTGCGCCGGTGTTGCCAACAGTGCAGCACGCGCGGCAACGCCTGGCAGCCATGGCGAAGGAGGATATTGGTATGAGGAAGGTTTACGCTCGAATCTTGCCCTGGTGCATCGCGTTGTTGCTTTGCACACCGTCCGCGTTTTCTCAAAGCTTCACTTCAAACATCACGGTGAGGGCCGAAGACGGAACGGGAGCGGTCATTCCCGGTGTGGAAGTCACGATTTCCAGTCCCGCCATGATCGGCGGCGGCCGGACCGAGGTGACGGACGAAATGGGAACGTACCGGTTCACATTACTGGCGCCGGGCACCTATCGTGTGAGCTTTGCGCTTCCGGGGTTCAAGACGCTCAACATCGATGGCGTTCTCGTCACGGCCGGCAACACCGCGACGACCGTCGGAAAAATGGAAGTCGCCTCCACGGCGGAAGAAATCACGGTCAACAGCCAGGCGCCGACGATCGATTTGGAATCGGCGACGGTTGGGGTCAACATCAGCCAAAAACTGATGGACGATCTGCCGTGGTCGCGCAGCCTGCAAGGCTTGTCGATGATGATACCGGGCGTTTACTCCACCGCCTTCGACATCGGCAATTCGAATTTCGGAACCGGCTCCGCCATTTCGGCTCAGAGCGGCGGACGATCCGGCGGCAATGCGGTGATCGCCGATGGTCTCGTGTGGGACCAGACGTACTCGGACTACGGCTCCTATGCCGAAATGAACGTCACGACAAATGCGAAAGGCGCCGATCAGATGAACGCGGGCATCACGGTAGCCATGGTCGTGAAGTCCGGCAGCAACGTGTTCCACGGCAACGTCACGTCGAAATATCAAAACGGCAGCATGCAGAGCAACAACATCAGCAAAGAGCTGCTGGCTCGGGGCTACGGAGTCGGGAGTAACAAGACCACGCACTTCACCGATTACTACGGCGATATCGGCGGGCCCATCAAGAAGGACAAGCTGTGGTTCTACGGCGCAATGCGCTGGGGATATCAGGGAACTTATATTCCGGGTTTCCGCACCGCAGTCGGCGGTGAACTGACCGACTACTACACCGTCCTCAAGGCGCCATCGGCGAAACTGACCTACCAGATGACCGCCCGTCAAAAATTCGAAGTCTATGCCGGCGTTTCCTCCAAGATCCAGCCCTTCCGCAGCGGCAGCAAGAAACAGCCGAAGGAAGCCACGCAGAACCAGCGGTCGCCGATATCGTCGGGGCCGATCCTGACGTATACCAACATCATCAACGCCAAAACGACCCTGACCGCCAAAGTGGCGCGCGGTGGTTTCTGGTGGCCGGGATACACCTACGGTTTCAATGGCGCCGGATTTGAAGGACTGGGGCCGAACATCGCGCAGCTCGTCGGCGGCTCGCTGGTCGTCAGGCGGATTCCCACGGTTACTTTTTTCGGCATCAACAACGTGGGTGTGCATATCAGCGACGCGACGAGCGGCGCTGTGGATGGCGCGTTCAACTCCAATTACCAGCGTCCGATTCGCTGGCAGGAATCCGCGGACGTGAGCCGGTTCGCGAATATCCTCGGGAAGAACCACGAGCTGAAAGTCGGGTTTATGGGTTGGTGGGATAAGGATTACAACAGTAATTTCGGTTATCCCTACGAACAGGCGTACGCATACCAGAGCACGGCGACCGAGACCTGCCCGAACGATGAGATCTGCAATAACTGGTTCCTGCACCCTTATCGCGTGACCTTCTACGACTATCCAAACAAGGTTTCCAACGGCGCGAAGTACAGAGCCGGCTATGGCAACGACAAGATCACCTGGAACCGCAAGTTGACGTTCAACGTCGGGTTGCGCTGGGATTGGGCGACATCCTTTCTTCCAGGGCAGGGCAACACCGGAGAAGGACCGTTCGCGCAGAAATTCGTGATTCCTCAAACGCAGAATTTCGTCGTCAATCCCGCCTACGATGGGAAGGGCTATGGCCTTTCCAACATCACCGGCCCCGGCGACAAAGCGGTATTCCCCGTCTACACTCTCCTGTCGCCGCGGTTGTCGTTTGCCTATGACGTTTTCGGCAACGGCAAAGTCGCCGTCAAGGGCAGCTTCGGCCGCTACTTCGGTATCGCGGCGTCCAACAATAGCCAGCCCGGTCCCGGCGAAAACAGCACCGGCGTGAACCCCATCAGCACGACCTCGTGCACCTATAACAACTGGAAGGGCGACATCCCGGCCAACAAGGCCAATTACTTCGGCCCCGACGGCATCATGGGTACGGGCGATGACGTCGGCCTGTCCGCTTCCTGCGCGAAGACGGCGGTCGTTGCCGGTCAGGTTCTGCCGGTGGCCACCTACCATTTCGATCCCAATCTGAAGCCGACATACGTCAACGAATACACGGCCGGACTGGAAGTCGGACTCAACCGCAATTACTCGATCCGATTCTCCGTCCAGCGGAAATTCGACCGCAATGGCAGCAAGGCGATCAATACCCTGAGACCCTATTCCAAATACTCGGATCTCCGCTGCGCTACCGATCCCGGCCGCGATGCGAAGGCCGGAACCGCGGACGACAATCCGGCCGGCCAGGCCTGCACCTACTCCATTCCTTCGACCGATCCCGCGTTCAGCGTGACGAATCAGCTCTTCCAGGCCAACGATGCAAAAACGCATGAAGGCAACAATTCGTACACAGGCTACACGCTGACGTTCAACAAGAACTACTCTCAGCGATGGCAGTTCGTCGGGGCCTACGACATCGATCTGGCCCACAGCGTCAACGTGAACCCGGACAACCCGAACGCCGTGCTTTCCAACGCTCGATCGGCGCCCACGGTCTGGAACCAATCGCTCAAGATGAGCGGTCTGTATGGAGTGCCGGACATTCCGCTGCTGTTCGGCTTTAAGTTGGCGGGTGTTCAGTACGCGTCCAGCTTCATCTCACAAAACGGCGCATGGTACGGCCGCAGCGCGCAGGTGAGGGACGCGAACGGCACGACGCAGACACTCGTGATGGAGCCTCATGCCGGGCGATACCCATGGTTGAACAATTGGGATCAGAGTATCCGGAAGAAGTTCAAGCTCGGCGAGGGAAACAAGACTCTTGAATTCACATGGGAACTCTACAATTCCCTGAACGCGAACACCGTCAGGAGTTGGAGCACCACCACGGTCAATTCGTCGAGCTATCTGCAGCCCGACGGCATCACCCCGCTACGGCCAAGTACGATCCTCGTTCCCCGGATTTATGAGTGGGGAATTACTTTCAAGTTCTAACCGGCACGAGTCGTCTCCAGCCCGTTTTCGGATTTTTTCCGGAACGGGCTGGTACTTTCCGCGCGATTCCGACACTCATTTACATTGATGGAACCGAAAAGCATCCCTGACACACCGGAAATCGAGGAACAAACGCGCCTCACCGGCCGCTTGCCGAAACCGCCTGATCCGGATGAATCGGCGGACACCACCCCGGCGCTTCGCGCCACCCCTCCTCGTCGAGGTCGCTGAGGAGGGGAACGTTTTGCTTCGAGACGGTTTCCCCTCCTCGACGAGGAGGGGTGGCGCGAAGCGCCGGGGTGGTCGGACTATTCAGACAAGGGCTTTTCCGCGCGGACAAAGGCGCTCATGAATTTCTGGTCGACCAGCGGCGCGATGGCATCGACATCCAGACCCTGACCGCTGAGAAACGCGCGGGCGTCGTCGACGCGATAGACTCTTGTCGGTTCGACCTCGATCCGTTCGAAACCGGCCGCATCGAGCCTGGATCGGTACTCGTTTTCGTCCAACGCACCCGCGATGCAACCGACCCAGAGCAGAATGCGCTGGCGGACTTCCGCGGGTATTTCCCCGCGAGTGACCACGTCCGACACGGCAAAACGGCCTCCCGGTTTCAGGACGCGGAACGCTTCCCTGAGAACCCGGTCCTTGTCGGCAGAGAGATTGATGACGCAATTCGAAATGATGACATCCACCGAGTTGTCCGGCAGCGGGATGTTTTCGATCTCGCCCTTGAGGAATTCCACATTCTCCACACCCGCTTTCTTCTGGTTTTCGCGGGCGAGCGCGAGCATGGCATCGGTCATGTCCAATCCGTAAACCTTACCGGTCGGTCCTACCCGCCGGGCCGACAAAAGCACATCGATGCCTCCGCCTGAACCCAGATCCAACACCGTCTCACCGGGTTTCAGCGAGGCGAGCGCCGTCGGATTACCGCAACCCAGCGATGCCTTCAGAGCGTCTTCCGGAATCTGCGCGGCCTGACTGGGATCGTAAAGACGCGCGCTGATCGGATCGTCCGGGCCACAGCACGAACTCGGACCGCAGCAGGATCCGTTATCCCCGTTCAACACACGAAGCGCAGCTTCCCCGTATTTTTCTTTCACGACTTCCTTGATATCCATAGGACCTCCTATTTTAAAAACAAAGAGCGGGGGACGGGGATCGAACCCGCGACGTCCGGCTTGGGAAATGAAGTTCGATTCTAAACAAAAAACATATGCGTTCACCAGCGTGCGTTCTGTCCATTCTCAGCGATGGCAGTTCGTCGGGGCCTACGACATCGACCTGGCCCACAGCGTCAACGTGAACCCGGACAACCCGAACGCCGTGCTTTCCAACGCTCGATCGGCGCCCACGGTCTGGAACCAATCGCTCAAGATGAGCGGTCTGTATGGAGTGCCGGACATTCCGCTGCTGTTCGGCTTTAAGTTGGCGGGTGTTCAGTACGCGTCCAGCTTCATCTCACAAAACGGCGCATGGTACGGCCGCAGCGCGCAGGTGAGGGACGCGAACGGCACGACGCAGACACTCGTGATGGAGCCTCATGCCGGGCGATAGGGCTGGTACTCTCCGCGCGACTCCGACACTCATCTACATTGATGGAACCGAAAAGCATCCCTGACACACCGGAAATCGAGGAACAAACGCGCCTCACCGGCCGCTTGCCGAAACCGCCTGATCCGGATGAATCGGCGGACACCACCCCGGCGCT
>JAHFTY010000114.1 GCA_023265365.1 Acidobacteriota bacterium | reverse complement strand
CCGGAACGATCTTCGACTATTGCTGGAGTTCTTTCGCGAATTTGTCCACAGCTACCATGACGGCAAAGAGCACTTGATTCTGATTCCTGCTCTCATCGAGGCGGGGGAATCCCTGTACGCAGAGCCGCTGAGCCGGATCGTGTCCGATCACCACGAGATTCATGCACTGATGGCTGAACTGGAGACGGCCGTTCTGACCGGAAACGACGGGCTTGTTGCCAATCTGGCAGACCGCTATATCAAGGCTCTCAGTGATCATCTGTTCACCGAAGACCGATTTATGTTCGACGCCATGGCGAAGGTATTGAACGACGTCACCGATTTCAAGGTATGGAAGAAGTTCAATGAATTCGAGCCGGGCCTCAGGGAAAAGTCCAAAGCGAAATTCGAAACGGTCGTGAAAAACATCGGCCGGAAATATGCCAGTCCACTCTCCATTTAACGGCGGTTTTCCGGAGGCGCTATGAGCGACAGAATGCAAATCATTGCAAAGCTTGCGAGAGAACTGGAACACGAGCTTTCAGAAGCGAAGGCGCTCACCCGGGACGATCGGGAACTGCTCGAGGATCTGAGCCGCGATATCGATCGCCTTGCCCGGTATTCGCCTTCGGACGCCCATCTTCTCCAGCGGCTTCGTGACGCGACCAAACGTTTCGAGGTATCGCATCCCGATCTGACGGCGGTGACCGCCAAAATCATGGACACGCTGACCCGAATGGGCATCTAAGGCGCAGAGCGCCTGACGGTAAACGCGCCTACTCGCGAACCACGAGAACCGAACAAGGGGCGTTCCAGGCCAGCTTGAGCGAAACGCTGCCAAGCATGGCGTGTTTCAGATCCGTTGCGCCGGTAGCGCCGGCCACAATGAGGTCGTAACCTCCTTCTTCCGCGTGGCTCGTGAGTTCCAGGGCCGGATCGCCTTCCTCGATAATGGCCGTGGTTGGAATACCCCAACGTTCGAGTTGCCCTTCAGCCTGCTCGACAATCGCCGCAGCATCTTCCCTCAACTCGCGAAGAACCGACTGTTCCGGATCGGGAATCTCATAGGGATCGACTTCCAGTTCGGACGGCTCGTCGTCCGGTTCAGTCCATGGAATCTCAACGACATCCACGACCGTGGCATCGAGTGAACCAACATCGAAGTAATCGGGCAGGGCGGCAAGAGCTTTCACGGAGGCGTCAGACCCGTCAAACGCGACCAGGATGCGGCGGGTCGCATCGTCGGAAACGTCGCGGCCGATGAGAACGCTTCGGGTCGCGTGTTGAAGAACCGAGCTCGAGATCGGACCGAGTCCCGGTTGCCTGCGTTCATCCCGGCCGTGCGCCCCCAACACCACCAGGTCGTAATCGAGCGCCATGTCGAGGATCACATCCGCCGCGGAACCGAAACGCATGAGCATCCCGGCGTGGATTTTTTCTTTGCGCAGCTCATGTTCCGCCCGTGCGAGAACCTGCCGGCTTTGACGGGTCACCCGCTGGCGATAGATGTCGCGGATTCTTTTTCGATCCGCGTGCGGCGCGTCTTCGTCCCGGGACATCACCAGTTCGGGCGCCACACAAAGAACGTCAACTTGAAGATTGTCCTTACGCAGCAGGCGACAGGCAGAGATCATGGCGAGGGTCGAGTCTTTCGATCCATCGGTAGCCATCAGCACTTTCATGGTGTCCTACCTTTCTTCGGCAGTCGTCACTTCATGCGCCGGAAGGGCAGAAGCCGATGGTCGCTACGGAAGTGCGGACGCCGAATCGACGGCAGTTTCTTCTTCCGGCGCGTCACTCCCTTCCTGTTCCTGTTTTTCCAGGTGCCGATAGATCGTGCGCGTCGCTATTCCGAGCAGCCGCGCAGCCATGTTCTTATCGCCGCGCGTGTGTTGCAGCGTGATCTCGATCGCTTTCTTTTCCAGATCGCGAAGAGGGGTGCCGATCTTGAAATTCAGCGAGTGCCGCGACTCCGCGAAGGCGGACACGCCCTGAGGCAGCACCGATAACGGCACCGTTTTGCCGCTCGTGAAAACGACGGCGCGCTCGATGGCGTTTTCGAGTTCGCGAACATTGCCGGGCCAGTCGTAGGAGGTGAGGGCGAGCATGGCGTCCTCGGAGAAACCTTCGATCGGTTTGCCGTTCTTCTCCGCATACATCTTCAGGAAATGCATGGCGAGCAACTGGACGTCGTCTTTCCGTTCGCGCACGGCGGGAACGTGAATGTTGATGACGTTCAGACGGTAGAAGAGATCTTCGCGGAAGCGTTTGTCGGCAACCTCCTGGCGAAGGTCCTTGTTCGTTGCCGTGATGATGCGGACATCCGCATCGATCGTGCGCGTTCCGCCGAGTCGCTCGAACTTTCCGTCCTGGAGCACGCGCAGGAGTTTCACCTGAACGGCGGGGGTGATCTCGCCGATTTCATCCAGGAAAAGCGTGCCTCCGTTGGCCAGCTCGAAGCGGCCTTCTTTTCGGGCGGCAGCCCCGGTAAAAGCGCCTTTCTCATGGCCGAAGAGTTCGGCCTCGAGAAGCGTCTCGGGCAGAGCGGCGCAACTCACTTTGATCATCGGCTTGAGGCGCCGGGGCGACGCATTGTGGATCGCATCGGCCACCACTTCCTTGCCGGTGCCGCTTTCGCCTGTAAGCAGGACCGTGGCCGTGCTGGGCGCAACCTGATCGACCATGCGTGCGATGTTGCGGATTTCGGCGCTGGCATAGATCAGACGGCGCGTGTTGGTCTGCGTCAGCTGGCTGCGGAGCTGGCGATTCTCGCGTGAGAGATACTGCTTCTCGGCTGCCTTCTCAACCGCGCGCAGAAGCTGTGCTTTCTTGATCGGCTTCGTGATGAAATCGTAAGCGCCCTCCTTGATCGCTTCGACCGCGAGTTCCACAGTCCCGTGACCGGTGACCAGAATCACCTCGATTTCCTGCGACGACGCTTTGGCTCGTTTCAGCAGCTCCACACCGTCCATCACGGGCAGTCGCAGGTCCGTCACGAGAATGTCGACGTTGTCTTCGAGGATGTAGTCCAGAGCGGTCTGACCGTTATCCGTTTCGTTCGTGTCGTATCCCGCGCCCTGCAGCACCTTGACCATGGCGGCTCGGTTTTCGACGTCGTCTTCAACTACGAGGATGTTTGGGCTTTTGCGAATCATATAGGTAATAGGGTGGTGAAGGTTGTGCCCTTGCCGAGCTCGCTCTCCACCAGAAGGTGTCCGTTGTGTTCGAAGATGATTTGTTGCGTCGTGGCCAGGCCAAGCCCGGTTCCCTGCGGCTTCGTTGTGAAAAACGGTTCAAACAGTTTCGGTTGGACTTCGGCGGGAATGCCTCGGCCGGTATCCACAATACGAATCACGAGAAACCGGTCGACCGTATCGGTCTCGATTCGAACCGTTCCCTCGTTCTCGATCGCTTCGGCGCCGTTGCGCACGAGATTCTCCAGCGCCTGACGCAGCAGGCGCTCGTCCAGCCAGACCTCCGGGCTGTCGCTCATCAGAGAGATTTCCAGTTTCACGGGAGCCTTCGGTTTGAAACTGCCGGCGAGTTCATGGATGACGCTGTCCACATGGCCCCGGCTCAGGTGAGGTTTCGGGAAACGCGAAAACTGCAGGTACTCGCCCACAATGTCGTTCAAACGATCGAGTTCCCGCAGCACCGATCGAATCAGGCTGCGGGCTTCGGAACTTTGGCCTCTCAGCTCGTCTTCGAGCAACTCCACATTCAAAGAAATGGAGCTGAGCGGGTTCCGGATCTCGTGGGCAATCTGCGACGCGAATTTGCCAACCGTCGCCAGCCGCTCGGACTGAAGGAGACGCTCTTCCATCGTTCGAAGATCGGCGCAATCCTGAAAGACATGGACAAACCGGGCCTCGATTCCTTCACCAACCCGCTGAATGGACATGTTGACGAGCTTCCGCTTGCCACCATGCGTCTGTAAAATCACAGGACGATTGAGACTTCGCCGGTCACCGCCGGCGTGGCGCAGAACCTCATCGTAGACACTGCTGACCGGGCAGAGCGCCCGGATGTTCGTCCCCTTCAAACTCATCGACGGGGCTTCCAAAATGCGATCGGCTGCCAGATTGGTTTCGGTCACCATGCCTTCCGAGTCCGTAACAATCGTGCCTTCGTGCATACATCCCATGCATTCGACGGCGTCCCGGATCGCAGCGGCTTGTTCGGACTTCTCGGTTGGATTGGGTTTATTCATTCAATTTGACAGTCTTCACCGATATTTCTATCGCAACCAGATCGCCACTTTGTCACAGCATGGACTGTTTCGCAACAAACTGTCAGTAAAGCTTATATGATAGATGGACTTAGGGTTGGATTTTCTCTCCAGCCCGCTGCAGCCAACTCAACCTAAGTGGCTGATCAAACGGATAAAACTGACAGCACGGCACAAAACACCGGAAACACCTGAAGGGCGCGCGACAAGAAGTCACAAACCCTAACGGATCTCTCGGGAACAGTGCCAGAACTACCTTATTTTGCCACGACAGCGTACGCGCCGGCTTGGAACGTGGCTCAGGGCCGGTACCTGTCCGGCACCTGGACTACGGTTTTCGAGGCTCCATCTTCGGAGTCAGCCGGCTGTTCAAATAGGCGATGAGATTGGTGACCTCCGAACCATGGAATTCGGGCCATGCAAACCCTTGTTTTTTCATTTCGTCGAGCATGGGTGGACCGTGCCTCCAGACCGCGGCCGCCATCGTGACCGGTGAAAACTGCTCCGCGGCGCGGGTCAGATCCGGGGCTCGGGTGATGCTGCGCCGCTCTTCGTGGCACCAGGCGCATTTCTTCTCGGTGTAGACCACCTGGCCGCGGCTCGCATTGCCGCGCTCGAGAAAGTATCGCTGCGCAAAGAGATAGGCGACGAGGTTCTTCATGTCTCCCGGCGCCAGCGCGGGAAACTCGCGGCCGGACAGCCGGCGGAGCATCGGAGCGTGATTCCACATTGCCGCTACGTAATCGGTAAGGCTCCGCGGGGCCGTGCTCTCCAGCAGATCGACCTTTTTGGCCTGCTTCGAACCGAACGTGTGGCACGACTCGCATCGCCGCTCATACACCGCCCGCCCAAGATCCGGCTCGCCCGGCTGGAAGGATGCCGCCTGAGACCGGGCCGCGGGGAGATTGCGAATGTAGATCAGCAGGTCGATCATCTCCTGCGATGACATTTGCGGCCAGCTCAGTCCGGACTTCGCCATCGTGACATCCATGCCGTTCGAGTGATTCCACATGCGCTCGGCCCAGGTGATGGGATCCTTCACCTCCGCCCAGGCAGCTACCGCCGGGCCTTTGGTCGGCTGACCGGCCTTCGGCACATGACAGCCCGCGCAGTTCTTCTCTTCAAAAACAATCCGGCCACGTACCCCGTCTCCGGGAATGCTGAAGTAAAGCTGGGAGTAGAAGTAGGCAAACAGGTCGGCCGTTTCCGAAGACGTCACCTGGAGACGGGACACGTCCGATCCAAGCGCGGCCCACATGGCCGGACTATGATTCCAAATCACGCCGGCAAGCATCGAAGGCGTGTAGGAACGTTCGGATCGTTGTGCGAGGTCCGGCGCGCGCGAGCCTCCGCGGCCCTGAAACGAATGACACTGGAGACACTTCTTCGATTCGAACAACTGGGCTCCGCGCGCTGCGCTGCCGGCTTCACTCCGGCTTTGTCCGGCACCGAACAATCCACGGCCGGCGACCATGACAAAACCGGCCAGGAGTAATCCGATCAACACCAGCACACGCATGATTTTTCTGAGACTCATGGATGCCTCCACACCTGTCTTGGCACTTGTGATGCCAGTCCGGCAGCGGAACGGCTGCCGGACTCAGGAGCCGCGGAGCTTCCGGATCTCGATCCAGGTAACACTGAGCATCGCCACAATCGCGCTCAGCATCAAATCGTTCAGATGGAGGAACGAGAATTGAAACAGAACTCGGATCGAAGGAACGTACAGGACCGTCGCGAGTAACAACAGCGCGCCGGCCGTGATGGCCCAAAGCGGCCTGTTCGGCAAAAGGAGCATTTCGGGAATGGTGCGTGTTCGGGAACGATTGACCCAGATCAGGGCCAGATTGCCGAGCACCAACGTCGTAAAACTGATGGCCCTGGCATCCTGCTCGCTCTGTCCTCGATAAAGGCTGATCACGAAGGCGCCGAGCGTCACGGCGAAAAGCGTCGAACCCTGCAGCAGGGCGGATCGGATCATATGCCTGTCGAACATCCGGGTCTTCGGATCCCGCGGTGGGCGATTCATGATGCCGGGATGCTCCGGTTCGGACTCGAAAGCGGTGGAGCATGCGGGATCGATCAGCAGTTCCAGAAACACGATGTGAAGGGGCATGAGGACCAGCGGCAGGCGGAAGACCACCGGAAGAAGCGACATCCCGGCGATCGGGACGTGAATCGCAAATATGTAGGTCATTGCCTTCTTCAAATTGTCGTAAATCCGGCGGCCGAGCCGGATGGCATCCACAATCGAAGAGAAGTCGTCGTCGAGCAGCACCAGGGACGCGGCTTCCCGCGCAACGTCGGTGCCACGCCCGCCCATTGCGATGCCGATATGCGCCGCCTTCAACGCAGGAGCGTCATTCACGCCATCGCCCGTCATCGCAACCACTTCTCCGTTCGCCTCGAACGCCTCGACCAGACGCAGCTTCTGCTCCGGCAGAACTCTGGCAAAAACATTCACGTGCGCCACTCGTTCGCGAAGTTGTTCCGGAGACATACCGGCGAGATCCGGACCCGTGACGATTTCGCCGGGATTCTTCAATCCGATTTCGCGGGCAATGCTGCTCGCGGTTGCAGGGTAGTCGCCGGTGATCATCACGACGCGGATACCGGCGTTGTCGCACTCGCGGATCGCTGCCGGGACCGACGGACGAACGGGATCTTCGAGACCGACCAAACCCAGAAACTCGAACCCGAAGTCCAGTTGCGACACCGGCAACCTGCCCTTCCGCACACGCGCCCGAGCCACGCCCAAAACACGAAGACCGCGGTCCGCCATCGTGCGCGCCGAAGCGCCGGCCTCGCCACCATCGATTCCGCAGAGCCGGGCCACGGCTTCGGGCGCTCCCTTGGCAAAGACGCCGTATTCGTCCTCGCAGGCGATCTCCACCACGCGTGACATCGCCAGCAGTTCGGAAGAGATCGGATACTCGCGGATCAATGACGCCGCCACGCGCGAAGGGCTCGCCTCGTGAAGCGCTTTCTCCATCGGGTCCACCGGATCTTCTCCGCTCGCCAGCATCGCCGCGCGGAAAACGTCGTCGGGCGTGTGAGGCGGCGTTTCGATGACTTCATGAACCGCCATCCGGTTCATGGTCAGAGTCCCGGTCTTGTCCACACACAACACGGTGGCGGATCCCAGCATTTCGATCGCGGGCACGCGGCGCGTCAGTACGCGTTTGCGGGAAATGCGCCACGCACCCAATGCGAGAAAAATGGTCAGGACGACCGGAAATTCCTCGGGAATCATCGAAATTGCAAGTGCCAGGCCGGCCAGCGCTCCGTTCAACCAACTGTCCCGCGTCAATCCGTAGATAAACGCGACGGCGACGCAAAGCGACATGCCTACTGCCGCCACCACGCGCACGATCGAATTGGTTTCGCGTTCCAGATTTGTTTTTTGGATCTCGACACTCCGCAGCGCCAGTCCGAGCCTTCCGATTTCCGTCCGTGCGCCGGTCGAGGACACGACCGCCGTGCCCGATCCTTTGACGATCAGCGTTCCGGAAAACACAGCAGCCGTCTGGTCACCGCCCGGACGCGGCATTTCCGAATAGCCGTCCGCGCTCGACTTCAGAACGGGAACGGACTCGCCCGTCAGCAGCGACTCGTCCACGGTCAGGTTGACGGCAGAGACAACAAGCGCATCGGCGGCGACGCGATCGCCTTCCGCGAGCATGAGGACATCGCCGCGCACGACGTCACGCCCGGCGATTCGTATTTTCCGGCCCTCGCGGACGACCAGGGCCCGCGGGCTTGAAAGGTCCCGCAAAGCCTGCAGCGTCCGTTCGGTCTTGCTTTGCTGATAGAGGGTGATGCCGATGATGACCCCGATGCTCGCGCCGAGAGCGGTCGCTTCACGGACACTCCCGAGGACGAGATAGATCAAACCCGTCGCGATCAGCAATAGAAGCATCGGTTCGCGCAGAACCTCAGCCGCGATGACGAACGAACTCTTTGGCTGCGCGGTTGGAAGCTCGTTCGGCCCTTCGCTTCGAAGCCGCTCGGCGGCCTCAGCTTCGGATAATCCTGCCGCGATCGAATCGGGGATCATTTGATCTGGACCGCAACTCCGGTGTGTCCATATCCATCTTCACCGGGAACCAACCCTTGCGCTTCGCATCGCCGCTGCTCGTGACAGAACTTTGAAATCCGAAATCCAGGCTTGTCGATTGGTACCTTCCTGTCTCAAGTGCGCCGGTCGAGGGGAATGAGCATGTGGACATCCGCTGGATTTGGGAATTCGCATTGCACGATAGGTCGCGGGGAGGCAAAAACCTTGTCCAGTCAGCAGCGATGGAAGGTCCACAAGCGGGGGGACCCCATACTTTTCAAGGATCGTGCCGATGCCGGACGAAGACTCTCGTCCGCGTTGAGCCCGTTCAAGAGACAAGATGTCATCGTGTTTGCGCTCCCGCGGGGGGGAGTTGCCATCGGTGTGGAGGTCGCAAGCGAACTGGACGCACCCCTGGACATAATTACCGTTCGCAAAGTCGGACATCCTCAATGCACCGAATATGCCATCGCCGCAGTCGCCGAGGACGGAGACATGGTGACAAATCCTCCGGAACTGGAACAGGTTGACGCGGCCTGGTTCCGATCGGAAGCTCGCCTCCAGCAACAGGAAGCCAGACGGCAACGGCACGCTTACATGGGGAATCGCACTCCGTTGGCGGCGGCCGGCAAGATCGCGATCCTCGTCGATGACGGTCTCGCCACCGGCCTTTCCATGCTCGCCGCCATCGGGGAAGTCCGGCATTTGAATCCGCAGAAGATCATCGTCGCCATCCCTGTCGCGGCTGCCTCCGCTGTGCGAACCCTTATGGCGTCGGCGGATGAGGTCATCGCTTTGCAGACCAGCGAAAATGTCCGCTCGATCGGATCGTTCTACACACGATTCGACGAACTGACCGACGCCGACGTTGTCCAACTCATCAGAAAGGTCGAACTGCCATGCAAGTCGTGGACGCCATCATGAAACGCCGCAGCGTCAGAAACATGATCGAACGCATGCACCGATGGAGTGAACACTGGCTCCTCCGCTTGTGCTGGCTGTTTCGCGTCATGCCATCCTGGAGAGCGCCGGAACCCACCCCCCGCAAGGATGAACCTTCGTACCAGATCATCCGTTCCCGTCGCGTATTCCGGTTTTCCGATCGTCTTCGTGAAGATGAATTACCGGCCTGCTGCCGGAAATCGGAATTGACGATAAAGGTCGCCGTCGCTGTCTGGTCCAGAGAGGATGGGACTATCGGCGCGCTGCGGCTCGACTATCCGGAATATGAACTCCTGACGCATGGCCCCGAAGAACACTAAATGCCTTGCGAATAAGAGCCGTCGCCGGTTCGGCCGCCTATTGACACGCAATCGATTCTTCAAACAACGCGACCCACGCCTCCTCCCACCTTTTCTCGTCGAGCCATTATGGGGAGTTGAATACGTACACCGTGGACTCGCCGCGGATCTGGATTTTCTGAAGCACCGCCTCCGAATCCATATCTTGAACGGAGACTAGAGTTTCCCGATTCCGGACGGAGCTTTCCACCAATTCACACTGAACGGGAATCGGGTTTTCGAAAGACTTGGAGAGGCGAACGAACATGAGTCTGGTCTGGGTGGAGTGCTTGTCCAAATAGATCTCGTAGGTCCCCGCCGGCAGTACCGTTTCATCAGCCTTCGTATCCTTCGACAAGCTGATGGTCGCCCTGGCGGCCAACCCATGACTGGCCGTGCCAATCAGGCTCATTCGCACGATCTCGACGGAGCACGATTGATCCGTCCCGCAGTTCAATTCACTCAACACGCCCCGAAGTGACGGCACCGACGGTGTCTGAACCACATAGATGATGCCGTCCGACCGTTGAATCCGGAACGCCAGTTCCCCCAACCGCACGCGCTCCGATATGCTTTTCTGCCTGAGCGCACACCCAGGCGCCAGTAATACGACAATCATCAACTGAACAACAATCGGACGCACAAAACACCTCCATGTATTTGAGATTCCTCAATGGATACCGATTGCGGGAGTCTTTACGTTCGACCGCGCATCCAGAATTGGGACTTTCGTGCCGTCGGCCGTAATAGCGTTGATTGCGCCATTACGGGAGTCCGACGCCATCACGTAGTCATCTGCTCCCTTTGCGAGTTCCTTTGCCCGTCGCGTCGAGTAGACGAATTCGTATCCATGGAGTTCGTTGTCCCAATACCAGGTGCGCAGAGGTTTCGGACCTTTGGTCACGTTCTCATAAAAAGAGACGTTGGTATCGAATTCCGGGCGATCGCGATGAATGAGGACGGCGGTAAACGCCGTTAACCTCTTCTGCCCGTCCTTGTCGAGAACCTCAACGATCTTCCGATGATCGTCGACGTCGAGCAGTTTGAAAACATACGTGCCCGGTTCGAGGACCATCCCGGGAACTTCGGATCGGGAGGTCAACTGGATGACGGATTTCCTGGTCCAATCCTCAAGCTGCGCATTCGCTGAAACGGATAGGGCGAGAACGAGAACTCCGGCGGATGCAACCGCGGCCTGGCACCCGTACAACATGGTGATCCCCCCTGACTAGGGCAACAACCCCCCCTGCGCATCTAGCAGGATTAATGCCATGAGGGAACTTTAAGCATCCTGAATGGCGCGCAGTTCGACATCCGCGTATCGGAGCCGGACTGCAAGGGCGCCGGCCAGAACTTCGAATACCCGGGTGGCCATCACTGGTCGGTCACGAGCGATTTCATCAAAGTGGCGCCGGGAAATTTCAAAGAGTTCGGTCGGAATGATGGCGGTCGCATCCGCTGAACGATTACCGCGATCGAGGAACGCCATGTCGCCGAAAAAATCGCCACGGGCAAACGTGGTCACGTTGTAGTGCCGTCCGTCCGTCAACTGGAGCGAAATCCGCACGGCTCCCTTTCGAATGAGGAACAACTCATCGCCGGAGTCACCCGTGCGGAATATTCTCTCGCCGGCTTCGTAAGTGCGGATGATCGAGCAGTTCTGCAGTATCGAGATCGTATCCGGTTCCAGACCTTTCAGGAGATCGGTCTCAGCCAGCTCCAGCGGTTGGTCATCGTCGTTGTTTTTGAAGTGCAGATCCTCCAGCACGCGGTCTTCGGTCCATTCCAGCGCCTCATCGAGACTATTGAACGGCATGGCCAGCGGCGTTTTTGCGCCAAGGTGGAGTTGCCGGAAGTATTTCTGAAGATCCTGCCCCGTCGGCAATGAAGCCGGAAGGCTGGCGAAAATGAGCTGGCCGCTTCGGTCTCTCAGCGTCGTCTCAATCTGTTCCAGCATGTGGGCCGCGGTGAAGTCGACGGACTGGACCCGTGTCATATCGAAGATGATGTAGCGGCTCTGCTTCAGGTCGCTGTCCAGTTCCTGAAGCAACTGATCGGTGGTTCCGAAAAAGAGACTTCCCTGCAACTGGCAGACGGTGATCAACGTACCATTGGCCCGGAGAACGTCCTTCTCTGCGGGTAGCCGGTGTTGTTTTGAAGAGACCTGGTCTCCGTGCAGCTTGCGCCGGATCACGGTCCCCCGAATCTGTTCGCGAATAAACAGAAGGATCGACAGCGCCAGTCCGACGCCGGCCGCCGCAATGAGGTCGAACCGAATGGCGACCCCAATGACGGCCACGATGACGAGAAAATCGAGAACGGTGGACTTGTGCCGCAACAGATCGAGACTGTTGCGATCCACCATCCGGGCCGCGACAACGATGAGGATACCGGCCAGCGCCGCGATCGGCATCTGGCCGATCGCCCTTCCGAAGAAAAGGAATGCGGACAGGACAAAGAATCCTTCAATGAAGCCGGACCATTTCGTTCGTGCCCCGCTATTCACGTTCACCAGAGTCGCGCCGGTCGTTCCGCCTCCGGGAATCCCGCCGAGCATCGCGGAGATGGAATTCGCCACACCTTGTCCCATCAGCTCGCGATTGGAGTTGTGACGGCTGTGGGTCAGCGTGTCCACCACGACGCAGGTTTTCAGCGTGTCGATCGACAGGAGAATCGACAGCGTCAGGGATTGAACGACGAGCGGAGCAAAATCCGACAGGTTCAGATTCCCCATCGCCGACCAGCGGTTCACGGCAATGGAACGGACGATCGAGAAACCACCCGTCACCGCTCCGACAACCAGGCGCTCACGGCTGTTCTGGAAATACTCCGGCAGGGACAGCGTCAACACGAAGAACGTCGCCATTCCCGCGGCCATACCGAATATCGGGGCCGGCAAAGCACGGGTCAATTTCGGCGCGACGATGACGGCGACGATGGTTGCGCCGCCAATGACCAGATTCGGCCACTGCCAGAGGTGCGGAGACGCGATACCGATCCAGAGATTCATGCCTTTCGCCAGACCCAGAAGCTGCGGAATCTGGCCTTGAATGATGATCACACCCACCGCGCTGAGATAGCCTGAAATCACCGGGAACGGGATGTACTTGATCAACTGGCCGCCGCCCGCCAATCCGTACACCAACTGCAGGAGTCCGGCCAGCAACGCCACCATCGTGAGCAGAAGCAGGATCTGCGGCGGCTCAAGCACTGCTCCCGGCGTCTTCAACGAAAGCTGTGTGGCGAGGGCGGCCATCATGGCAGCCGCAGGAGCGCAAGGAGCCGACACCAGGCGGGGTGCGCCGCCGATGGCCGGGGCAATCAGGCCCAGAACCGCCGCGCCGATCACTCCGGCGATGGCTCCCTGCGCAACGAACTGTGGTCCGAAGATCGAATAGACGGCGACGCCGTATGCGACGGCCGACGGCAAGGCAACCAGCATCGCGGCAAACCCCGCCCATCCATCTCCGGCGATGGCTTCCGGGCTCGGGAGGTCGAAGTGAAATCGGTTATGAACGGTTGCGGAAGCCATTCGAATTGACGCGCCTTTCCCGGAGAGTTTTATCTGCACTCGGACTGCCAGGAACGAACCTGCCTTATCCTTTGTCCATGGGTGTTCGCAAAATCCACAGCGGAGTCTGGCTACTGGGAATCGTAAGCATGTCCATGGATGTCTCGTCCGAGATGATCCATAGCCTGCTTCCCCTTTACCTGGTCGCCGTCATGGGTGTCGGGGCCGGCGCTGTTGGACTGCTTGAAGGCGTTGCCGAATCCACGGTCCTGGTCGTGAAAATGTTTTCCGGAGCGATCAGCGACCGGCTCGGAAAACGTAAAACGCCCGTGCTGGCCGGCTACAGCCTCGCGGCGCTGGCGAAGCCGCTGTTTCCACTGGCAGGTTCCTTCAACACCATCGTGGCGGCTCGAATCATCGACCGCATTGGCAAAGGAATCCGCGGCGCGCCGCGGGATGCGCTGATTGCGGATCTGGTTTCCTCAGAACAAAGAGGAGCCGCGTATGGCCTTCGGCAGAGTCTCGACACGGTCGGGGCCCTGGCCGGGCCGCTGTTGGCAAGCCTGCTGATGCGCAAGTTCGATGGAAACTTCCGCATGGTCTTCTGGGTGGCGGTCGCGCCCGCGTTCCTCTCCGTTCTCACGCTTGCGTTGTTTGTACGGGAACCACCGGGTCCTGTGAATGAAGGGAGTTCGCGACCGAGGCTGCGTTGGAGCGAGCTGCAGTATTACCCCAAAATGTTCTGGCTGGTCGTGGGAGTCGGCGCGCTGTTCACGCTCTCCCGGTTCAGCGAGGCCTTTTTGATTCTGCGCGCGGGGAGTCTGGGGATCGACCGCAACGATGTCCCATTAGTGATGGTGGTCATGAATGCCGTCTATGCAGCTTCCGCATATCCGGCCGGACGGCTCTCGGACCGGATCAATCGGCGAACGCTGCTGGCCATCGGCGCCGGAGTCCTGATCGTCGCAGACCTGTTCCTGGCCCAGGCGAAAGGCGTCCCCATGCTGATGACGGGCGTCGGGTTGTGGGGACTTCACATGGGACTGACCCAGGGTCTGTTCGCGGCGCTCGTGGCGGATCATGCACCATCTGAACGTCGCGGCACCGCATTTGGTCTGTTCAGCCTGGTGAGCGGCGTGGCCATGTTCCTCGCCAGCGTTATTGCCGGTCAGTTGTGGGATCGCGCCGGCGCCCCTTCCACCTTTTATGCAGGAGCAGGGTTCGCGGCGATGGCGTTTTTCCTGCTCGCCTCCATCCGTTCCCCAAAGAACTAACGAAGCTGCGACTCAGACCGACATAGCATGGGGCTCTCTATCCGCGCTATTGCCCTATGTCGGTCTGAGTCGCAGCCTCGATAGTTAAATCGGACACATTCACTACAGATTTGTTTCTTCAAGACTCAATAGATCGCCTGGAACTCCCATTGCACGATGCTCCTTCTGAGCGTGAGGTGCACAGCGATGACTCAGAACGAGCAAATCGCCAAACAACTCGATGACGCAGCGGCCCTTCTCGAAGAACAAGGGGCCAACCGGTTTCGAGTGGCCGCTTACCGTCGCGCCGCCGGAACGGTCCTCGGCCTTCCGCGCGACGTCAGTGCATTGCTCGATGCGGAGGGGTTCGAGGGATTGACCCGTCTTCCGAATATCGGCCCGTCGCTTGGCGGCGCAATCGTGGAGATGGTGCGGACCGGGGGCTGGGCTCAACTGGAGAGGCTTCGAGGAACGTTGGACGCCGAGAAGCTTTTTGCGCGCGTTCCCGGAATCGGACGAGTCCTGGCCGCAACGATTGCCGATGGGCTGCATATCGATTCGCTCGAAGCGCTCGAACAAGCCGCTCATGATGGACGTCTCGAACAACTGAAGGGGTTTGGGCCAAGGCGAACATCCATCATCCGCTCCGGCCTCGATTCCCTGCTCAGCCGTCGCCGCCCGTCACACCGTGCAGAGGCCGGGCCCGGTGTCGACAGCTTTCTCGACGTCGACTGCGAGTATCGCGACAAGGCCGGGGCCGGAAAGCTGAGGAAGATCGCTCCGCGCCGTTTCAACCCCCTCCATGAGGCATGGCTGCCGATTCTCCACGCTCAGCGCGGACCCTGGCACTTCACCGCACTTTTCTCGAATACAGCGCTGG
>JAHFTY010000264.1 GCA_023265365.1 Acidobacteriota bacterium | reverse complement strand
TCCAGATCAACTCCAAAGCCCTGGAAACCGCCGCGGAACTGGACCGCAAATTCAAGGAGACCGGGCGATTCGTGGGTTCGTTGCACGGCATTCCGATCGTGGTGAAGGACAATTACGACCTCGCCGGAATGGCCACGTCGAATGGAACGTTGGCGCTGAAGGAGTCCTTTCCTCCCGACGACGCATTCGTTATCAGGAAACTGCGTGACGCCGGCGCCATTTTCATCGCGCGCTCGAACATGGCCGAGTTTGCGTCCAGCGCGGATTTTACGGTGAGCTCGATTCTGCCGGGTTACACGCGCAATCCGTACGACCCGCTTCGTACGGTCGCCGGTTCGAGCGGGGGAACGGCCGCGGCCGTGACCGCGAATTTTGCGACGGTGGGGCTCGGCACCGATACCGGAAGCTCCGTTCGGGCGCCTGCGGCATTCGACAGCCTCGTGGGTTTTCGCGCGACCATGGGCCTCATCAGCAGGGACGGCATCGTACCGCTGAACATCATGCGTGACATCGGCGGTCCCATCACACGAACGGTCGAGGACGCGGTCGCGCTGCTCGACGTGATGGCCGGCGAAGATCCGGCCGATCCGGTCACGTCGTCGAGCCAAGGCAAGATCCCCAAAACTTATCGCGACTTCCTTCAGAAGGACGGGCTCCGCGGTGTGCGGATCGGCATCGCGCGCCAGCTTTTCAAGAAGGACAAAGCCGACGCTGAAATTTTTCAACTGATGGAGCGCGCCATCGACGATTTGAAGAAGGCGGGCGCGATCGTCGTCGACAATGTGGAGATCGAGAAGTTCGACGAAATCACGCAGTCTTTCAAGCAGTACAGCCGGCTGAAGTACGACTTCAACGCGTATCTCGCCACGCTCGGTCCGAACGCTCCGATGAAGTCGCTGGACGAAATCATCAAATCGAAGAAATACCACCCATTCCTGACGAAAACCCTGGAGGATGCTCAGAAGGCCGAGGGAAAGCCGGAGGACAACGCCGATTATCAGTTCAACATGGGCGCCGAAGAAACGCTCCGCGCGGCTGTCCTGAAGGCAATGGAAGACAACAAGGTCGATGTGCTGGCCTATCCCACCGCTTCCTATCCTCCTCGATTGATCGGCGATCTCAATACACCGGACGGGAACAACAACCGCGTGCTGTCGCCCCCCACCGGATTTCCCGCGTTCAACGTCCCGATGGGCTTCACCGGCGGCGACCTTCCGGCCGGCATCCAGTTCTTCGGGCGCCCGTTCAGCGAACCGCTTTTGATCCGGGTGTCTTATGGATACGAACAGGCGACGCATCACCGTCACCCGCCGCGGCTGACGCCCGCCCTCCGGAAGTAATAGGGGGCCGGCCCTCGCCGGCCCTCACGGTTTCCTGCGCACCGCGTCGATGCCGTTTCTCACGCCATAGGCATTCGCGCGGCCCAGTCGCGAGAAATAATGGAATGCGGCCTCGGATGCGGCGCGAACGGCATCGCGGCCGTCGTCTTCGCCGTAGGTGGACATGATGGAAAACACATACGGCCGGTCCGGGAGATTCACGATGGCCCAGCCGTTCACCACGCCTTCGAGCCCGCCCCACTTGAAAGCGATCGGTATGTTTCGCGGAATGGGATCTTTCGCCGGATGCGGATCCTGAGGGATCTCCAGAATCTGGCGCGCCTTCTCACAGGATGCCCTGGATACCGGAAGCTCACACCGGGCAATCTTCGTCATGATCGCGGCGCCCTCCGCCGGAGTTGCGATATTTTCCTGCCCTCGAACACTCGCGTCGCGCGCGAGCATTTTGCGCTGGAGCTTCATCGTTTTGAAACCCAGCGTCGCGATGAGCGCGTTGACGTTGTCCATGCCCACCTCGTCGATCACCAGGTTGGTCGCGGTGTTCTCGCTCAAATTGATCATCATCTTCGCGATATCTTCCACGGACACCATCGATCCCGGTCCGAGCAGGCGGGCCATCCCACTTCCCGCCGTCCCGTCACGTGGATCGAAGGGCCGCTGCTGCTTCAGCAGCCCCGGCCTCTGCTCGGACTGGCGGAGCAGTTCGAGAAGAATCGCCACCTTGATCGTGCTTGCCGCCGGCATGACGTTGTCCGCATTGAGACTGATTTTCGAGCCGTCCGTCAGATCGACAAATTGCGCACCCAGGACGCCATGGAAGTTCTCGTTGATCTTGCGAAGCTCCGCTTCGAACTTGTCGCGCAGGTCACGCTGCATTTCGGTCTGGGCAAAAGCGGCCGAGCTGTACAGTGTGAATGCGATCATGCCAAACGCGCGCAATCGAGACGTCTTCATTTCGTTCTCCCTAAGATCTCTTTGCGGTCCGCCGCCGCCGGCCTGAGAATGTGGCGGAATGTTAAGATTCTCCGGCTATGGAGTCCACCAGAATGCGGCCCGGACCGGATGAGACGCGGCGTGAAATTGCCGGGAAGCTGGGAAGTATTGCGCGAGCGAACCGTCTTTTCCAGGCGGCCTATCGAGAGTTCAGCGTTCCCCACAAGCTGCCCGAAGTCGTCAACCGCTTCCGGTCGGACGATGGAACCGACCGTTACCTTCTTCGTTTGGAAGATGGAGAAACAGTCGAATCCGTCCTCATCCCCGGGAACGGCCGGTTCACTTTCTGCGTTTCCTCTCAAGTCGGTTGCGCCCTCGCCTGCACGTTTTGCCTGACGGGCCAACTGGGCCTTACCCGGAATCTGTCGGCCGGTGAAATCGTTTCGCAGGTGCTTCTCCTTCGCCTGCGGATTGCGGTTTCAAGATTCTCGGTGGTGCTGATGGGAATGGGGGAGCCATTGCAGAACTACGAAAACGTCATGAAAGCAATCGAGATTCTCTCGGACGATCATGGAATCGCGCTCCCGCTGCGGCGCATCACACTCTCGACCGCAGGCCTCGTGCCCGGCATCGATCGTCTGGGCCGGGAAAAGCAGTTCCCGAACCTTTCCATCTCGCTGACCGGCTCAACCGACGCGGTTCGCGACGAGTTGATGCCGGTCAATCGGAAATATCCGATTCGCGAAGTTCTCGCTGCCGTCGGCCGGCTTTCCGCGCAGCGGCGGAAACGCGTGATGTTCGAGTACGTCATGATGAAAGATGTGACGGATTCCCTTTCCGACGCCAGGAGCCTGGCCGGACTGCTCCGAGGCCTGGGATCCAAGGTCAACCTCATTCCATTGAACCCCTCACCCGATATCCCTTACCGCCGGTCGGACGATCCCGATATCCTGCGATTTCAAAAAATCCTGATCGAGAACGGCATTGCCACGTTTATTCGGAAGAATCGGGGCAACGACGTCTCCGGCGCCTGCGGCCAGCTCAAAAAGACCACTTAACCCCGCGCCGTCCCCCTGTTTTTATTGGCGCTTTACGGAATGTTCGGACTATCGTTGCAGCGAAAAACAGGGGATCGGTTGTCTGCCCCGATTTGGAGGGACCATGTGCAAAACATCATTGTTGTCGATCGCCGCCGCCGGATTGCTGAGTGCCGCTCTGGTTCATGCGCAACGCGGTGGGCAGCCGGTTCAGTTGCCGGAGGGCGCCGGCAAAGACCTGGTGCAGGCCGAGTGTTCCACCTGCCATGCGCTGAACCTCGTGACCAACGCCGGTTACCCGGCCTCCGAATGGCCGCAGGTGTTTGGGGCCATGGTGAATCTGCCCGGGGACAAGGCGGCGGCAATCGCGGAGTATCTCGGTAAGAATTATCCGGAAAAGCCGAAGAACCCTGCGGTGCTGATTCCGGGAAACGTCAAAGTGGCGATCAAGGAATGGGTGGTTCCTTCGCTTGGATCTCGTCCACACGATCCTCTGGCAACAGCCGACGGATCTCTCTGGTGGACCGGGCAGTGGGCGAACGTGCTGGGAAGGCTGAATCCCAGGACCGGCGAGATGAAGGAATTTCCTTTGAAGACGCCGAAGGCCGGACCTCACGGCCTGACTGAAGATAAGGACGGCAACATCTGGTATACCGGAAACACCGCCGCGCACGTCGGCAAACTGAATCCGAAGACGGGCGAGGTCACCGAATACAAGATGCCCGATCCGGCCGCCCGCGATCCACACACGCCGATTTTCGACAAGAACGGCACGCTCTGGTTCACCCTGCAGAGCAGCAACATGGTCGGACGACTCGATCCGAAGACCGGCGCCGTCAAGCTGGCGACTGCGCCCACGCCGAGAACGAATCCGTACGGAATCGTGATCGATTCCAGGGGCACGCCGTGGTTCGTCCAGTTCGGAACGAACAAGTTGGCCAGCATCGATCCGAACACGATGGAGATCAGGGAGTTCACTCTGCCCAATGCGGACACCCGTCCACGACGGATCGCCATCTCACCCGATGACGTGCTGTGGTACGCGGATTATTCTCGCGGCTATCTCGGACGGTTCGATCCGAAGACCGGACAAACCACGGAATTCGCTTCACCCGGCGGCCCGAAGTCGCAGCCGTATGGAATCGCCGCCGTGAAGGACATCATCTGGTACAGCGAATCCGCCGTCACGCCCAACACGCTCGTCCGCTTTGACACGAAGACGAACAAGTTCCAAACCTGGGCCATCCCCTCCGGCGGCGGCGTGGTGCGCAACATGATGGCGACGGCCGAAGGGAATCTCGTGATGGCGTGCAGCGGAAGGAACCGGGTCGCGTACGTGACGGTCGAGAAGTGACCGAAGGCGGCGTCCGGATGCTTTCGCGTCCGGTCGTCGTTTATAGTACGTTTCATGCTCAAACGAACCCTCTGCCTTCTGGCCCTGCTCGCAACTTCCTCAATTGCGCAAACCCCCGCGCCGGCCCCGACGCGCGCCGACATCCTGCGCGGAGAGTACGGACGCTATCGCGCGAACAACGATCTGCTGTCGTACCACCTCGATATCCGTGTCGATCCGGAAAAGAAATTCATCGGCGGGAAGAACACGATCCGCTTCAAGATGCTGAAAGACGACACGCGCATCCAGCTCGACCTGGTCTCGTCGCTGAACATCGACAGGATTCTGATGGGTTCATCTCCGCTTAAATACGAGCGGGAACTGAACGCGGTCTTCGTCGATTTTCCGGAAACCGTGAAGGCAGGGAAGACCGTTTCCATCGACTTCCACTATTCGGGCAATCCCGTCGAGACGGGCCGGTTCGGCGGATTCACCTTCAAGAAAGATCCGGCCGGTCACCACTGGATCAACAGTTCCTGCGAGGGTCCCGGCGCGATGGTCTGGTGGCCGAACAAGGATCAGTGGCGCGACGAAGTGGAGAACATGCGCATCAGCGTCGCCATTCCAAACGACCTGGTGGATGTATCGAATGGCAAATTTGCCGGCAAGACCGATCTTGGCGACGGCTACACGCGCTGGGACTGGTTCGTCCAGTACCCGATCAACAACTATGACGTCTCGGTGAACATCGGCAACTACACCCATTTCGCCGACCGCCTCGGCGACTTGAAACTGGACTTCTACGCGCTGCCCGAGAATATCGAGAAGGCCAGGCAACAGTTCGCGCAGGCAAAGCCGATGATCGAAGCCTTCGAACACTACTTCGGCGAGTACCCGTTCAAGAAGGACGGCTACAAGTTGATCGAGGCGCCGTACTCCGGCATGGAACACCAGAGCGCCGTGACCTACGGCAACCGTTACGCGAACGGTTATCTCGAACGCGATTGGACCGGAGTCGGCATCAGCCTGAAGTTCGACTTCATCATCATTCATGAAAGCGCGCACGAATGGTTCGGTAACGCCGTGACCGCGACCGACGTTTCAGACATGTGGATACACGAAGGCTGGGCCACCTACCTGGAATGTCTCTACGTCGAGCGCCTGTTCGGTTACGACGACGCCCTCAAATACACGAACGCGTACAAATCGAAGGTTCAGAACCGCACGCCCATCATTGCGCC
>JAHFTY010000263.1 GCA_023265365.1 Acidobacteriota bacterium | reverse complement strand
AGACGAAAAAGCACCGGACGGTGGAGAAGAAATATCACGATCCGCGGTGGCTGACGTTTGAGGGAGACATGCAGCCGGGCGAGCCGGGGAATCCGACGACGAATCTCATTGCGCACATGCAAATTCTGGAAGGCGGGATGTACGAGTTCGGCGGGCGCAAGAAAGATTTTGTCGAGGTGTTTCTGAAAGACGGAAAACGCATGAACGGGCGGTTTGTCATTCGGTTGATCGCGGGGCGCGCTGCTTCCGCTTCGCAGACCGGGGCGTCGCCGAGCGAAGAGGGCGGGGCGAAGACGGACGCGATCTGGATTGCGTGGTTGCCGAAGGATCAGCGGTCGGCGTTCAAGCCGAAGGACTGAGCCCGCCTGCCGGACGGGCAGGGACTGAGTAACACATAAACCAAGGACGGACCGGGGACAGGGAGGTCTTCGTAGATGAAAGAGAAATCCAAGAAAACAGCCACATCCAAAGACATCGATTTCCGGTTTCACGCCACGCTGAAAGCCTACACCGAAAAGGACGAGGCCGGTAACGAGGTTCGATTCATTCGCGGGGTTGCGTCTGACGACCGGATCGACCGGCAGGGAGAGCGGTTCAGTACCCGGGCGGTGCAGCGGATGGTGGAGACGGCGAAACAGAATCTCACCTTGTTCGGAGACCACAACCATTCCTGGGAAAACACGCTGGGGCATATCGTCGACGCGAAGTTCAACAACGGGGCGTTTGAAGTCACTTGCCAGCTTGAGTCGGAGGAGGCGCAGCCGAAGATCAAGCAGCTCTGGGCGAAACTCAAGAGCAAGACTCGTCTGGCGTTTTCGATCGGCGGACGGGTGCTGAAGGTGATTGCGGAGGAAGTGAACGGGCAGACCGTTCGGGTGCTGGATGATCTTGAGCTGTTGGAGTTGAGCGTTGTGGGGATACCGGCCAATCCGAGGACGTGGCTGGAAGCAATCGTGAAATCTATCGACGGCGCCGAATGTGCCGCGACTGAAGTTCAAGGCTCGGGCGATGCCGAGCCGGAGGAGGAACTCATGACAGAAAAGGAACGAAAGGATTTGGAGTCGGCGCACGCGGCGGCGATAGAGAAGTTGAAGTCGGAGCACGAGGTTGCGGTGGCGGCGTTGAAGGCCGACCACTCCGCCTTCTCCGCGGCTTCGGCGGACAAGGAGGTTGCGCTGGCCGCGCAGGTGGCCAAGGAGCAGGAAGCCCTTCGACAGGCGCTGGTGGAGCGGCAAGCGTTGGCCGACAAGGTCGGCGGAGTGGAAAAAGAGTTGGCGGATATCCGGGGCAAATTCGAGGAGGCGCAGGCGGATGTCAAGACGGTGACGGGCGAGCGGGACGCGCTGGCTGACCAAGTGGTGAATCTTGAAAGCGCCCTCAAGGACAAGACGGCGGATACGTCGAAGATCCAGGAGAAAAACGATCAATTGCAGGCGGAGTTCGATCGGCTGTCGCTGGCGTTGGCCGAGGCCAACACGGCGTATGAGGACTTGCGTTCCAAATACGAGCAGATGTCGACGATGCAGACGCAGAACGCGGCGGACATCGAGGCCGGGAAGAAATTCAAGGAGTTGCAGCTCTTTGAGGCACATCGGCTGGCGGGGTTGGTTGAGGGCGAGACGTTTAACTCGGACAACACCAAAAAGAAGCTTGCGGCATTGTCGTTCGATGATCTGCAGAAAGAGATTGAGCATCTCCGCAAGCGCGTGGACGAGAAGTTCCCGCCGACGAGTGTTTCCGTCACGCCGCTTGCGACAGGTACGGAAGCCGCCGCTGAGGAGCGGCAGGCGAAGGTGCGCGATTTGCTGAAGGACGGCGCGCCGTTATTTGAATAAACGTTCCCGCCAACGGCGGGGCAGGCAGCGTTCAACATCAAAGAAAGCGGGTGAAGCAAGATGAAAGTTGGAGGACCGATTAGCGGGAGTCATGTCATCACAGCGACGGCGCCGACCGCGGGGACGGTTAATCTGACCAGAGGCCAAGCGGTGTCGTTCAACGGGAGCTACACGGTCGCCCATACGGCCGATGGGTCGGAGGTTCATGGGCAAGTGCGAGACAAAGTGGTGAACAAGGACGGCGCACTCGTGGCGCTGGATATGGACGGCGTGCGGCGGTTTTCCTATGTGGGCGCGGCCCCCGTGGTGGGTCAGTCGGTTGTGGGAAGCGCCACGGCCGGCAAGGTCAAAGCGGCGGCGGCGGGCCGGTGGCTTGTAATCGCTGTCGACACGACCAACACCACTGTTGATGCGGAAAGGTAGGCGGAAATGAAAACGACGGAACTGATGGACAAGATGGTGGAGAAGATTCAATTTTTGTCGCGGGAGGCCGGTGCCTTGAAGTCGATGAAGGGCGAGGAGCTGTATTTCGAGTTGAACCGTGTCGGCGCTTCGTACGGAGAGTATTTCAAGGTGATCGGGACGAGCGTCAAGGATTACTGCCGGGAACAGTTCAAGATCGACTTGATGAACTGCACGATCGAGAAGTTCTTCTCGTCGGATCCGAACGCCAAGTGGCTGTTCCCCGACGTCGTGCGGGACGGCGTCTTGTCGGGGCTTCGGCACATGCCGATTCACAACCGGCTGGTGGCGAGTGAGGAAACGGCGGACGGCAATTCGTATCAGATACCTTACGTCGACGAGGCGGCAAACGAGTCGGAAGAGGAAACTCTGGATGTTGCGGAAGGCGCGGACATTCCGGAGAGCGAGATCCGCTATGGCGACCGGATCGTGGTCATCGGCAAGAAAGGCCGGGGGATCATCGCGTCTTACGAGGCGATGCGGCGGATGAAGATCAACATGCTGCAGGTGCACTTGAAGCGCATCGGTCAGCGTATCGGCATCCAGTTGGACAACCGATGCGGGGAAGTGCTGAGGCTGGGGAATGCGGCCGAATCGGCGCCGACGGAGATAACCGTCCTGACACCGGGCGAGTTGACGTACGAGGATTTGACGATGGCGTTTGTCGAGCTCATGGACGTTCGGAATTTCACGCCGACGAACATTCTGGCCAGTCCGACGACCAAGCGGAAGATTCTCAACATGCCGGAGTTCAAAGATCCGCTGGCGTTCGACTTTGCGCGGACCGGCAAGACGCCGGCGCCGATGGGCATGACGCTGGATGCGCTGAGGAACCAGCCGGATAACAAGGTAACGGTACTGGACAAGCAGTTTGCGGTGGCGAAGGTCACGGAGAACGACGTCACCGTCGAATCCGACAAGCTGATTTCGAAGCAGTGGGATCGGTCGTATGTGACGCTGAACGTCGATTTTGCGGTGCTGTACAAGGAAGCGCGGGTGGTGCTGACGATCTAAACTCCTGCTAAAGGAGACGCGGGTCCTGTCGCTTTCGGGGGTTGTCCCCTCACTCATTCTCGCCCGACATCCATGTCGGGCTGCGAGGTGTCCGCCTGAGGCGGACAAATCCGTTCGGGGACAACCCCCTACGCGCCACCCACGCGTATCGGTATCACTGCAAAAAGTATTTGAAACCGACAAGGAGGTCGGAGCGGGATGGCATTGCATTTTTTCAAGGCGGCGGGCGGGGTTGGACCGATTGCGGACGATGCGGGGCAGTCCGGGGCGTCGTTTTTTGACGATGTGACGTTTAACGGGACGGCTGGGGAAGTGCGGAATCTCGGGGTGTATCTGCGGAATGCCGATGCGACGAAACAATACCAGCAGATCATTCTGTCGATGGATGATTCGGATCCGGTTCTGGATCCGACGAATTTTCGGATGGCGACAAGTCTTGCCGGTCTTGATACGGCAACCCCCGGAGCAGCGCTTCTTCTGCCGGACATAGTTGCAGCCAATCCCTCGCCGGTTGAGGTTCCGGTTTTTCTTCGATGCACGGTCGGTCCGGGGACGGCGGTGGGGGCGTATGTCGGGATCAAATTTGTCATCAATGCGATAGAACTGCCGGCATAGGCAAGTCATGCCGACGGCTGTCGAGCTTCACCCTGACGGTGACTATGCCCAAGGGAAGAACAACCTGTTTGTTGCCGTTTTTTCGGATCAGACTCTATACGGGCCGGCCGGATCGCAACATACCTGGACGGGGGTGATCAAGCGGATTTCGGGGAGTGTGGTCGGTGGGGGGTTTAATCTTGCCATCGTTCCACCATCCGGTCCCAACAACATCATCACGTCCGGCGGATTTGACAGTCTCGGTCCGGGGACAGATATCGCCTACACCGGATTACAGATTAACCCAAGTCCGCCGTGGTCATATAAGTTCATCATCAAGTTTGCCGTCCCTGCGGTCGGCGGCGAATATACAGGGCATTTTGAGTTTGATCTTGGGAACACGACGGACATGACGTTCTATTGGGTACGCGCGCCGTCGACGCTGGTGGGGCAATCGCCGACGGATGATTTTGCGGATTGGTTCAACCTCGAAGTCGTATCGGTGGAGTACGGCGTCCCGTTTGATTTCAATCATGGCGTGATGGCGATCAATGCCCCGCACGTGTTTGCGGTCACGAAGGTCAGGGCGAAGTCGAAGGTGGTTGTCCAGAAGGCCGCGGCGCTTGGCATCGGGACACTCATCCGCGTATTCAACTATTTCGCGCAGGCCGATTCAAAGGTTGCAGTCGGGCGGACGGTGAAAGGCCGATCAAAGAGCAACATCCGGATCACGCGCAATACGATCTTCCGCACGTGCGGGCGAGTCGGCGTCCATCATGTTGTTCATCAACGTGAGGAGAGTTCCGTCCGCGTAGGCAATTATCGAGTGAATGGGGCCAGCCGCATTCTGATCGGATCAACGGTTGCTTTCCGATATGATTCCGAAACAAGGGTCTATCGTCCGCACATTATTGCGGTAGCGGCGAAAGTGGTGATCGGATTCATCAGCGTGGAGAATCTAAAGGGAGACATGCAGATCGTGTTTGGCGTGGACACGGAACTTGTGTCAAAGACGTTCAACGTGATTCCGGCGGTTGATGGGATGCCGTTTTCGCAGAATCTGGAACAAGTGTTGATTGAAGCGGGGTCGGAGACGGTGCGGCGGCTGAACTTCCCGGGGGCGCTTCATTCGTGGAGCGCGGACGGGCTGTACGAGATTGATTTTACACTTGGGCGGTTTCGATGGCTGGGTGAGCATCCCGAACCGATCGAATTGACATACCGACACAGCACGACCCGGATTACGGACCAGAACATCATCTCGTCGATCATCAAGGCGTCAGCGTTCATCCAAGAGCGGTTGAAATCGGACGCGGTGACCAGTGATCCGCGATTTCGGCGCGGGGCGGAGGAGCTGGCGATGTCGTTTTTGCTGGATGCGGCGATCTGGAACATGACGCAGGTGATTTCGGCGGGCGCTGCGGCCGGCGCGGGATCACGGCGGATTGATCTGATGCAGAATCAGAAACGGGAGTTTGAGCGGCGGGCGTATGAAACACTGGGGCCGTTTCTCGATGAGGATGTGCCCGGCAGTCCGGTCAGCGTTGTTCTGACCAGACCATCGACGATACGGTTATATGAGGGTTGATGATGGACTTTTGCAAAAACCGCTTATTGAGGCGGGTCCTGCCCAACCCTTGCCCGTCCGCTTCCGCTCCTCGCGCTCGAACTCGCCCCGCGTTGCGGGGCTCAAACAGCGAGTGCTGCGGTGCGGTTCGGGCGGTCAAGGGTCGGTCACCCGCGTATCATCATTTTGCAAAAGTCCTATGACTGTCACGGACGAACGGTTTTGGAAGGAGGTCGAGACCGCGAAGGATATTGTGAAGTGGACGCGGAAACAGTTCGGGTGGGAGCCTCGGCTGCACCAGCCCGATATGTTGCGGGCGGTTCATACGTTCAACAAGATCGCATATCGGATCGGGCGGCAGTTTGGGAAGACGGAGTGTTTGGCGGTGATCGCCCTTTATTTGGCGTGGACGCG
>JAHFTY010000262.1 GCA_023265365.1 Acidobacteriota bacterium | reverse complement strand
GTCGGTCTGAGGCGCAGCCTCGTTAGGGTTTGAAATAGGCGAATCCCTGGTTCTGAAGCAGGACGATCTCGCCGATTCCGGATTCAACGACCTGCACACCGTCAAAAATATCGTTCTTCGTCAGCTTGTGACCCACCATCGAATTGTTGCAGGCCTCAATTTTCACGCCGCTCCGGACCAGCACTTCAATCGACTGGGCGTTGGGCTGGTTTTTCGCCTTCGCGACAAAGTCGATTCCGGGCGAGTGCGCGACGAGACGAATGTCGAGCTTGCCTTGCAGCCTGGAGTCCCGAGACAGGTTCGCGATCTTCTGAACCACCTTTTCGAAATACGCATCCCCGCTTTCGCCGATGTCGAAGACCACTTTGTACGGCTTCGGCGCGGGCGTCTGCGAACGTACGGCGGCGGCCGAAACGGCGAGCAGCATGAGAATTCCCAGAATCGGTCGAACTTTCATAGTGTCCTCTTTAGTCTTCGAGTGTGTACATGACCAGACCCGACAAGACCTTCGGATAAAAGTCCGTCGATTTCTGCGGCATGACGTCGCCTTCATACGCGATATCGCGCATCCGATGCAAGCCGGTCGGGTTGAGCAGAAACGATATCTGCGCATTGCCGCCTTTCACGGCGTTCAGAGCGGCATCCATTTCGCGGACGTAAGCGATGTGGCTTTCTTTCTTGACCGCTTCTTCCGAGATACCCAGACATTTTTCGATGAGCAGCCGGTGAAGGATGTTCACATCGAGTGGTCGCGGCGTTTCGGATGATTTCAAAGAAAGGATGGAGCAACGGCTTCCGCCATCCGTGAATACACCGATACTCACCCGTTTTTCGCCGGACTCCTGCAAAGCGGCTCGCAGGACGTTCGGGTCGTGCGGCGCCGGCGTGATGTCGAAGAATTCGCCGGCCCGGTCGAAAAACAATTGCGAATCAAAGGCGTCCACATTCGAAAGAACACGATGGGTAGGAAGGATCGTCAGCCCCGGTGCATCCATATTGAAGAAGCACATCGTCAGGCGCTCGTAAGGCGCCTTCGGATCAATGGCTCCAGCCTTGGCGCGCATTTCGTCGCGATAAGCGAGCGCCGTCTCGTATCGATGGTGGCCATCGGCGATCAGCAGCCGCTTGTCGTTCATTTCCCGCTGTATGAAATCGACGGTCGAACGATCGGTGAGCATCCACAACGTGTGGGTGACGCCGTATTCATCCTCAAGTTGAACGTCCGGCGCGCCCATCGCAATGCCTTCGAGGGTTCGGTCGATCCGCTGCTGGCGGTCCTCGTAGAGCATGAAAATCTGCTCGAAATGCGTTCGGGTGTGACGCAGCAGTTCCAGCCGGTCTTTCTTCGGGCCGGTCAGCGTGCGCTCATGCGGAAAGACAATCTTGTTCTTGTAGTCTTCCAGTTGCGCAACGCCGATGAAGCCTCTGCGTTCTCGCACTTCGTTCGTCCCCGGAATCGTGAATCGTTGAAAATAGACGAAGAACGCCGGCGCATCGATACGCTCCAGAACCCCCGAGGCGCGCCATTCGGCGAGCGCCGCGGCGGCACGGGTGTAGACGTTATTGCCGGCAGTGTCTTCCGGATTCTGTTTTCCGAGCACGATGCGGATGATGTTGTTGGGATGCTGTGCATAATATCTGTCTTGCATCACTTTCGAGATTTTGTCGTACGGCTGCGTCACGACCTTCTCGATTGAAACCTTTGAACGCGAATAACAAAGCCCTCGAAACGGATAAACTTTAGCCATATGTCCTCTAGAGAAAAATTGCGAGTCGCTGTCGCCGGCACTTCGTTCGGCGGAAATGTCCAGATACCTGTTTTTCAGACGCACCCTCGGACGCGCGTCGTCGCCGTATCGAGCGGCCGCGCCGAGCGCGCGGAGAAAACCGCTAAAGATCATGGGATCCCGGCGCACTATACCGACTTCGAAGAAATGCTCGACAGGGAGAAGCCCGACATCGTCAGCATCGTCACGCCGACGTACCTTCATTTTCCCATGACGATGGCCGCATTCCGCCGCGGAATTCACGTCCTTTGCGAAAAACCTTTTGCGCTCGACGTCGAAGAGGCGCAGCAGATGAAGGCCGCGGCCGACCACACGCCGGTCGTCGCAATGGTGGACTTTGAATTCCGCTATGTTCCGGCGCGTCAATATCTCGTCGACCTGCTGCGAGACGGTTACATCGGCGACGTTCGCATGGTGGACTTCATCGTTCATTTCGGAATCCGATCCGATGCCCGGGACGTTGCGTTCGACTGGTGGTCCGACGCGAGCAAGGGAGGCGGTCTGCTCGGCGCCTTCGGTTCGCATGTCATGGATACCCTGCGATGGATCCTCGGCGATCCGAAGCGCCTCGTCGCAGACATCACCACATTCGTCACGCAACGCGATGGAGGGACCGTGACCAGCGACGATGCCTACCAGATTCTGATCGAATTCCAATCAGGTGTTCGCGCCACCGTTCAGATGACAACCGTGGCCGGCGTTGACGACGTAAAATTCGGAGCCTATGGAAACCTCGGGCAGTTGGTGATTCCGAACATCTACGGCACCGAATTGAGGGGCGGCCGGCGTTCAGACCGCGTGACCGCTCCAATCGACATTCCGGAACGCTATCGCCTGCCTCAGGAGACTCATCCCCTTCAGGCGCCCTTCCGCGTGCTGCTGGGCCGTATGGTCGACGCGATCGACACGGGCTCGCCTTCGCCTTCGCCGAATTTCCAGGACGGGCTCCAGAGTCAGATGATGCTGGACGCCGCCCGCGTTTCCGCCCGCACCGGAAACTGGATCCCGTTCTGAACATCGAAAAACATCCTTTACGATTGGGCGTCCCATCCGTATTATTATTAGCAATTCTGCTGCTTTGCTTAAGTCTTTCAGGAGTAGCAGTAAAAACTCTAATGTTGCAGGAAGGAACGAAGAATCTTTTCACCATGAAGGAAGAGTTGATCGAGAAACTGGAGATGTTCCTGGAGGGGCAGGACTTCGGAAAGAACTGGGATGGGGCCTATCAGGATGCTGTTCCCACGCTGCGCACATTTTTCGACACGCAGGGTTTCCGCACCCACATCATGCCGGAATGGCTTTCCGATTCTCGCGACACCGAACTCGTCGCCGAAAAGGAGCGCCTCGTCGTTCGAATTCCCTGGGAAGAAGACTACAACGGCCGGTCCGTGGTAGATCTGACGGCCCTCCGAATCCAGACACAGTAAGCTTGCCCATCAAAGCGGTTCTCTTCGACGCAGCGGAAACGCTGTTCACCACTCGCGGTTCCGTCGGCGAAATCTATGGCCAGACGGCGCGCGAGTTTGGCTGCACCGCCACGTTCGATGAAATCCAGGGCGCCTTCGTCAAGCAGTTCCGGCACTCCGGGCCTCTGTCCACCAGCGACGAAAAAGCCTGGTGGCGCGACGTCGTACGCCGGGTGTTTGCGGAAGTGGGAATGATCCGCGACTTTAACCGCTTCTTCGAAAAAGTCTATGACCGGTTCCGCGATTCACGCGGCTGGATACTCTTCCCCGAAACCCGCGAAGTCCTCGCCGAACTAAAAGGCCGGGGGCTGAAACTGGGCGTGATCTCGAATTTCGATTCGCGCGTGTACAGCGTCATGCGCGACCTCGACATCCTTTCCTTTTTCGATGCCGTGACCATTTCCAGCGAGACCGGCTATGCAAAACCACAGCCGGAAATTTTTGAGGCTGCAATCAGGAACCTCGATTATCCGGCGGAATCGATCCTGCTGGTCGGCGACAGCCTTCGCGACGACGTCCTCGCCGGAGCCCAGGCAGGATTGAATGCCATTCTGATCGACCGAAACCATCGGCACGCTGTGGCGGACGTGCGCCGCATCACGAACCTCCGCGAAGTCGCGGCACTCCTCTCAAACTCTCCCCAGGCGGACCCGATTCGCTGAATTCGCTGAAATCTCGCCTTGACGGAGCGTTCATGAATGCTTAAAGTCTAGTTATATCCGACCTGATTGGTCGGGTATCGACAGGGGTATGAATGTTCCGACTATCCAAAAAAGCAGATTATGGGCTCATTGCACTCAAGCATCTGGCCATGCATTCGGATGCGTCGATCAGTGCGCGAGAGATAGCGGCCCAGTATCAGATCCCGGCGGAACTGCTGGCGAAAGTGCTGCAAAGGTTGGCAAGGAAGGGTTTGCTGGTTTCGCAGCAAGGGACCAATGGCGGTTATGTTCTCGCCCGGGATCCTTCGAAGATATCGATTGTCGACGTCGTCGAGGCGCTCGAAGGCCCCATCTCCATTACGCCCTGCGAAAAGGGCGAGGACTGCCAGCAATTGCAGCTTTGCTCAGTTCGGGATCCTCTGCTGAAGGTCAAAGCAAGGGTCGTCCGGCTCCTCGATGAGACCTCGATCTACGAACTGGCGTCGACGAACTAAGGAATTGAAAGCAATGGTGAAACTACCTATCTACATGGACAATCACGCGACCACGCCGATCGATCCGCGTGTACTCGATGCCATGATGCCCTACCTGACCGACAAGTTCGGCAACGCGGCCAGCCGGAATCACCAGTTTGGCTGGGATGCCGAGCAGTCGGTTGAAGAGGCACGCAAGCAGGTCGCGGCGCTCATTGGCGCGGATCCGCGCGAGATCGTCTTCACGAGCGGCGCGACGGAATCGGACAATCTTGCGGTGAAGGGTGTCGCCTGCATGTATCGGGAAAAGGGCGACCACATCATCACAGCGGTGACCGAGCACAAGGCGATTCTCGATACGTGCAAGCATCTGGAGAAGGACGGCTTCCGGGTCACGTTTCTGCCGGTGCAGAACAACGGTCTGATCGACCTTGATGAGTTGAAGAAGGCGATCACCGACAAGACGATCCTGATCACGATCATGACGGCGAACAACGAAGTCGGCGTGATTCAGGACATCGCGGAAATCGGCCGCATCGCCCGGCAGCGCGGCATTCTGTTCCATACCGACGCCGTGCAGGCGGCAGGAAAGATCCCCTTCGACGTCAATGCAATGAACGTCGATCTCGCTTCGCTTTCCGCCCACAAAATGTATGGACCGAAAGGTGTGGGCGCGCTCTATGTGCGACGCCGGAATCCACGGGTGCTGCTGACGCCGATCATCGACGGCGGCGGGCACGAGCGCGGCATGCGTTCGGGAACGTTGAACGTTCCGGGAATTGTCGGATTCGGAAAGGCGGCTCAGATCGCGCGGGAAGATCTCGCGAAGGAATCGGCCGAATGTTTCCGGTTGCGCGAAAAACTTCGGACCACGTTCGTGCGCGAACTCGACGAGATCTATCTCAACGGCGACATCGAGAAACGTCTGCCGGGAAACCTCAACATGAGTTTCGCGTACGTCGAAGGCGAGTCGCTGCTGATGGGCATCAACGATATCGCGGTGTCCTCCGGTTCGGCGTGCACGTCGGCGAGTCTGGAACCTTCGTATGTGTTGAAGGCCCTCGGCGTCGGCGAAGACCTGGCCCACACGTCGATTCGATTCGGCATCGGCCGCTTCAATACGGAAGAGGAAGTGGACTACGTCGCCAACCGCGTTATCGAAGTGGTCCGCCGGTTGAGAGAGTTGTCGCCGCTTTATGAAATGGCAAAAGAAGGTATCGATCTGAAAACCGTCCATTGGGCGGCCGAGTAATCAGGAGAATAGTTATGGCTTATTCAGATAAGGTCATCGACCACTACAACAATCCACGCAACGTCGGTGCGCTGTCGAAGGAAGACGACAACGTCGGGACTGGACTTGTCGGAGCGCCGGAATGCGGCGACGTCATGAAGCTGCAGATCAAGGTCAATTCCGAAACAGAAGTCATCGAAGACGCCAGGTTCAAGACCTTCGGCTGTGGCAGCGCCATCGCCAGCTCGAGCCTTGCCACCGAGTGGGTGAAAGGCAAAACCCTTGCCGAAGC
>JAHFTY010000113.1 GCA_023265365.1 Acidobacteriota bacterium | reverse complement strand
ATGGCGAAAGAGAAGTTTGATAGAGCAAAACCGCACGTCAACGTGGGAACGATCGGACACATCGACCACGGCAAGACGACGCTGACCGCTTGCATCACGAAGGTGTTGTCCAAGCACAACCCGAAGAACAAGTACCGGTCGTTCGACTCGATCGACAACGCGCCGGAAGAGAAAGCGCGGGGAATCACGATCGCGACGGCGCACGTGGAATACGAGACGTCGAAAAGGCACTACGCGCACGTGGACTGTCCGGGACACGCCGACTACATCAAGAACATGATCACCGGAGCGGCGCAGATGGACGGGGCGATCCTGGTGGTTGCGGCGACGGACGGTCCGATGCCGCAGACGCGGGAACACATTCTGCTGGCGCGGCAGGTGGGAGTGCCCTACATCGTGGTGTTTTTGAACAAGTGCGATGCGGTGGAAGATTCGGAGCTGCTGGACCTGGTCGAGCTGGAAGTGCGGGATCTGCTGAAGAGCTACGGGTTCCCGGGCGACGAGATACCGGTGATCCGGGGATCGGCGCTGAAGGCGATGGACGACGATCCGGCATGGACGGCGAAGATCGACGAGTTGATGGAAGCGGTCGACAGCTACATTCCGATCCCGGAGAGGTCGATCGACAAGCCGTTTTTGATGCCGATTGAAGATATTTTCTCGATATCGGGGCGGGGGACGGTGGTGACGGGCCGGATCGAGAGAGGGATCTGCAAGGTCGGCGAGGAGATGGAGATCGTGGGATTCAAGCCGACGTTCAACACGGTCATCACGGGCGTGGAGATGTTCAAGAAGCTGTTGGACGAAGGGCGAGCCGGAGACAACGTGGGACTGTTGCTGCGAGGAACGAAGAAGGAAGAAGTGGAGCGCGGACAGGTGGTGGCGAAGAAGGGATCGATCACGCCGCACACGAAGTTCAAGGCCGAGATTTATGTGCTGACGAAGGAAGAAGGAGGGCGGCACACGCCGTTCTTCAAGGGGTATCGGCCGCAGTTTTATTTCAGGACGACGGACGTGACCGGATCGGCGGAGTTGCCGGAAGGCACGGAGATGGTGATGCCGGGAGACAACGTGTCGCTGACGATCGAGTTGATCACGCCGGTGGCGCTGGAGAAGGGACTGCGATTCGCGATACGTGAAGGAGGCCGGACCGTCGGCGCCGGAACGGTTGCGGAAGTCGTCGCGTAAGAGATTTTTATGAGAGACATCATTACGTTGCAGTGTACGGACTGCAAAGAACGCAATTACTCAACGACGAAGAACAAGAAGAAGGAAACCGAACGTCGCGAGACGAAGAAGTTTTGTAGCCGTTGCCGGCATCACACGGTTCACCGGGAGACAAAGTAACGTTCGGTACATTACAATTTGCAAATTCACCTTTTAAGTGCAGGCCAGTAGCTCCAATTGGTAGAGCGGCGGTCTCCAAAACCGCATGTTGGGGGTTCGAGTCCCTCCTGGCCTGCCAACCTTATTCACGAGCGGCTGCGAGTGCAATCCCGGTAGGGCGCAGCCACCAGGAAAAATGAATCCGATAGAGACAGTTAAGGATTGGACAGGGCGAAGTAAGCAGTTCTATCTCGATGTTCGCAGCGAGATGCGGAAGGTTTCCTGGCCCGGCAAGCAGGAAGTCATCGGGACCACGACGGTGGTCGTGGTTGCGGTCTTCTTCTTCGGCTTCTATTTGTGGCTGGTGGACAATCTCCTCACGATGGGACTCAGCAAGGTCCTGACGTACTTCCGAGGCTAAAGGCTTACGTGGGAAAGCTCTGGTACATCATTCACACATATTCGGGATTTGAACGGAAAGTCGCCGAGAGCCTTCGGAGCCGGGTGAAAGCCTTCGGCCTCGACGACGAGATACACAACGTTCTGATTCCCACAGAAGAAGTCGTGGAAGTGCGCGGCGGGAAGCGCGTGACTTCTCAGAAAATGTTTTATCCCGGGTACGTGCTTGTCGAAATGGAGACCACCGAAAAAGGCGGTCCCAGCGACAAGGCATGGCACGTGGTGAAAAGCACGCCGCGCGTCACCGGTTTTGTCGGGTCGGGGCAGAGTCCGACACCGTTGAGCGAAGAGGAAGTCCAGCAGATTGTCTACCGGGTGAACACGGCGGCGGACAGGCCCAAGCCGAAGCTGACATTCGAGAAGGGCGAGTCGGTGAAGATCATCGATGGTCCCTTCGCCACGTTTACGGGCGTTGTCGACGATGTCAACACGGACCGCAGCACGTTGAAAGTGATGGTGACTATTTTTGGCCGGTCGACCCCGGTCGAACTGGATTTTTTACAGGTAGAGAAAACCTAATATGGCAAAGAAAGTAATCGGCCAGGTGAAGTTGCAGATTCCTGCGGGAAAGGCCACGCCCGCCCCGCCGGTTGGACCGGCTCTCGGCCAGCACGGCGTCAACATCATGGATTTCTGCAAAGCGTTCAACGCGAAAACGGGCGCGAAAGATCAGGAAGGTCTGATCATCCCGGTCGTGGTCACGATTTTCGCGGACCGTTCCTACAGCTTTATTACCAAGACGCCGCCCGCTTCCATTCTGCTGAAGCGCGCGGCGAACATCGCGAAGGGTTCCGGCGAGCCGAACAAAAACAAGGTCGGCACAGTGACGCAAAAGCAGGTCGAGGAGATCGCGCGTTTGAAGCTGCCCGACCTGAATGCGGCCAGCCTTGATGCCGCCGTGCAGACGGTCAAGGGGACGGCTCGCAGCATGGGATTAGAGGTCGTTTAATCATGGCGAAGACAGGAAAGAAATACGAAGCGGCGAAAAAGCAGGTCGAGCCCAGGGAATACACGCTCGATGACGCGATGGGACTTCTGAAGAAAGTCCACTTTGCGAAATTCAACGAGACCGTTGAGGTTCATATGCGGCTCGGCGTCGATCCGAAACATGCGGACCAGATGGTCCGCGGCACCGTCGTGTTGCCGCATGGTCTCGGCAAGTCGAAGAAAGTATGCGTGATCGCCTCCGGCGACAAGATCAAGGAAGCCGAGAACGCCGGCGCTGAAATCGTGGGCGGTGAAGATATCGTCGAAAAGATTGCCGGCGGCTGGACCGATTTCGATGCCTGCATCGCGACGCCCGACATGATGCGTTCGGTGGGTAAGCTCGGAAAAGTTCTTGGTCCTCGCGGACTGATGCCGAACCCGAAGACCGGCACCGTGACGTTCGACATCGCGAAGGCGGTGCAGGAAGTGAAGGCAGGTAAGGTGGAGTATCGCGTCGACAAGACCGGCATCATCCACGTTCCTGTCGGCAAAATCGAGTTCTCTCAGGATCAGTTGAAGGACAACGCACACGTGTTGATCGACTCGGTCATCAAGGCGAGGCCGGCGGCGCTGAAAGGGAAGTATGTGAAGCGCGTGACTGTGGCCTCGACGATGAGTCCCGGCATCGATCTGGATTTAGTCGCGCTCGACGCCAAATAAAACAAGAAGGCAGATATGAAGCCCAAAAGTAAGAAACAGGAAGAGCTGAACGAATTGAAGAAGGATCTTGCGGAAGCGACCAACATGATTGTCGCCCAGTTCAAGGGGATGACCGTCGCGCAGGATACCGACCTTCGGAACAAGATCCGGGAAACCAGGAGCAGCTACCGGGTCGTGAAGAACACGCTGGCCAGGGTCGCTGCGAAAGGCACTCCGTCTGAGAGTCTGACCGCGTCGTTCGACGGTTCCACGTCGATTGCGTACAACGCGAATGATCCGGTGTCGTTGGCGAAGGCCCTCACGGCCTACGCGAAAACGAACCCGCTTTTCGTTTTTAAGGCCGGCATGGTCGAAGGCCGGGTGGTCCGAATCGAGGATTTTGCCGCCATTGCCGCGATGCCGTCGAAGGAGGAACTGATCGCCAAGGTCCTCTTCCTCATCAACGCGCCTGCTCAACGGACGGCCGTTGCACTCAACGGGGTCGCTCGAAATCTGGCCGTCGTGGTCGGACAGGCCATCGAGCAGAAAAAGTTTCAGGAATAACGCCGCATACATATAAGGAGAGAGAGCATGTCCGATAAGGTTCAAAGCATTATTGAAGAAATCAAGGGGTTGACCCTTCTGGAAGCCGCGTCGCTCGTCAAGGGCCTCGAAGAAGCTTTCGGCGTCAGCGCGGCTGCGGCCAGCGTCGCAGTTGCCGCAGCCCCGGCTGCCGGTGGCGGCGGAGCGGCTGCTCCTGCTGAGGAAAAGACGGAATTCAACGTCATCCTGACGGCTATCGGCGGCAACAAAATCGGAGTGATTAAGGCAGTCCGCGAAGTCACCAGCCTCGGATTGAAGGAAGCCAAGGACCTGGTCGAAGGCGCGCCCAAACCCATCAAGGAAGGCGTGAACAAAGACGAAGCCGAGAACATCAAGAAGAAGTTCGTCGAAGCCGGCGCCACAGTCGAAATTAAGTAAACGTCCGAGTCATTTCGGATTTCGGATTTCGGATTTCGAATTTGGGAAGTGCTTGAGAAGGCGTTTCGCCATTCCGAATTCCGAAATCCGAAGTCCGAAATTCCCGAAGCTGACGTAGGGGCGGGAGTCCGTCCGCGCGTCGGCTTATTGTCATTTAGGAGCAAACCAAAAAATGGCGGACACCAAAGTCACTACCGCAAGAGAACGCACGAATTTTTCGAAGATCCGTACCGCGATCCAGATCCCCAACCTCATCGAGGTTCAGAAGAATTCGTACGAGCGGTTCCTCCAGATGAACATGCTGCCGGAGGAACGCGAAGACACGGGGCTGCAGGCCGTCTTCAATTCCGTGTTCCCGATTTCGGATTTTCGCGGTGTATCCACCCTCGAATTCATCAGCTATTCCATCGGTAACTGGGAATGCAAGTGCGGCAACCTCAAAGGTCTGCATCATCTCCGCAGCACCTGCAAGTCCTGCGGCGCCACGATCACCACCAATCCGTTTTCGTCCGAGACCACGGTGATGTGCCCCAAGTGCGGCACCAACAACAAGAACACCGTCACGTTCTGCAACAAATGCGGCGATCCGGTCCAGCTGAACTTGAAGTACGACGTCGCCGAGTGCCAGGAACGCGGCATGACCTACGCCGCTCCGTTAAAAGTCATCATCCGTCTGACCATTTTCGACAAGGATCCCGACACCGGCGCCAAGACCATTCGCGACATTAAGGAACAGGAAGTCTACTTCGGCGAAATTCCGCTGATGACCGAGAACGGCACCTTCATCATCAACGGTACCGAACGCGTCATCGTCAGCCAGCTCCATCGCAGCCCCGGCGTCTTTTTCGAATCGACCCCGAGCAAGAGCTACTTCCTCGGAAAGATCATTCCTTACCGCGGCTCATGGGTCGAATTCGAGTACGAAACGGCGAAAAACATCCTCTACGTCCGGATCGACCGCAAGCGAAAGTTCCTCGCGACGATTTTCCTGCGCGCGCTCGGACTCAAGAGCGACGAGGAGATCATCCGCGCGTTTTACAAGACCGAGCGCATTTCGATCGAAGGCAAGAAACTCTTCTGGAACGTGTCCGACAACATTCACGGACTGAAGGTCTCCAAGGACATCCTTAATCCCAAGACGAAGGAAGTCCTGCTCCACGCCGGAAAGAAAATCACATCGTCGGTGTTCAACCACATCAAGCAGGCGAAACTGGAACGCTTCGAGGTGAACCCCGAAGATCTCGAAGGCTCGTTTGCCGTAGGGGACGTCGTCGATACGTCGAGCGGCGAAGTCATCATCGAGACCAACAACGAGCTCACGCAGAGCACGATTCGCTCGATGATCGACGCCGGCGTCCCCGAAATCGCGGTTTTCTTTCCGGAGCGCGACGACATCGGCGTTGTCCTTCACCTGACGTTGAAGAAGGACGCCATCAAGACGACCCAGGAAGCGCTCATCGAAATCTACCGCAAACTCCGCCCCGGCGATCCGCCGACGCTGGAGACCGCGACCGCCCTCTTCGAAGGCATGTTCTTCGATGCCCGCAAATACGATTTCTCGCGGGTCGGCCGGCTGAAATTCAACATCAAGCTCGACCTCTCGACTCCGCTGGAACGGCGAATTCTCGAAAAGGACGATTTCTACGGCGTGATCAGCTACCTGCTGAAGCTCCGCAAGAACATCGGACAGGTCGACGACATCGATCACCTCGGTAACCGGCGCGTGCGCGCCGTCGGCGAACTGTTGGAAAACCAGTTCCGCATCGGTCTGGTCCGCATGGAACGCGCGATCAAGGAAAAGATGTCCGTGTACCAGGAAATGGTCACGGCGATGCCTCACGACCTGATCAACGCGAAACCCGTCATCGCCGCGGTGCGCGAGTTCTTCGGTTCGTCGCAACTGTCGCAGTTCATGGATCAAACGAATCCGCTTTCCGAGATCACGCACAAACGGCGTCTCTCGGCCCTCGGACCGGGCGGTCTGTCCCGCGAGCGAGCGGGATTCGAAGTCCGGGACGTTCATCCGACGCACTACGGACGCATCTGTCCGATTGAAACGCCGGAAGGCCCGAACATCGGTCTGATCTCCTCGTTGAGCTGCTATGCGCGTATCAACGAATTCGGGTTCATCGAAAGCCCGTACCGCAAAGTGAAGAATGGCCGCGTTATCGATTACGTGACCATCATCAGCTCCGGCGACTCCAAGTTCAAAGTCGGCGAACACGTCGAACGGGAAGACGTGGAAGTCGAGAACGAGCAACTGAAGGGCAAAAAGAAAAAGCGCTCGGACTTCATTCCGTACTCGTTTTATCTCTCGGCCTGGGAAGAAGACAAATACCTTGTCGCTCAGGCAAACGTCGAGATGGACAAGGATGGAAAGATCACCCACGAGCTGGTCAACGTTCGCCAGGCTGGCAACTTCGTGCTCAAACACCGCAACGAAGTCGATTACGTGGACGTTTCGCCGAAACAGCTCGTTTCGGTCGCCGCTTCGCTGATCCCGTTCCTCGAAAACGACGACGCGAACCGCGCATTGATGGGATCGAACATGCAGCGCCAGGCCGTTCCGCTTCTTCGAACGGCTGCCCCGCTGGTCGGAACCGGGATGGAAGAAATCACGGCGCGCGATTCCGGCGCCGTCATCGTGTGCCGGCGGAACGGCATCATCGATTCCGTCGACTCCGAGCGCATCATCGTTCGCGTCGAAGCCGCGGACGACGGGCACTTCTCGCGCGAAGTCGGCGCGGACATCTACCAGTTGACGAAGTTCAAACGCTCGAACCAGAACACCTGCATCAACCAGAAGCCGATCGTCCATAAAGGGGACCGCGTCGTCAAAGGCCAGGTTCTGGCCGACGGTCCCTGCACCGATAAAGGCGAGCTGGCTCTCGGCCGCAACGTCCTCGTCGCGTTCACGCCGTGGCGCGGATACAACTTTGAAGACGCCATCCTCGTTTCCGAACGCCTGGTGAAGGACGACTACTACACGTCGATCCATATCGAGGAGTTCGAAATCGAGGCGCGCGACACGAAGCTCGGACCTGAAGAAATCACTCGCGATATTCCGAACGTCAGCGAATCGTTCCTGAAGGATCTCGACGAAGCCGGCATCATCCGCATCGGCGCTTACGTCAAGCCCGGCGACGTGCTGGTCGGAAAAGTCACACCGAAGGGAGAAACGCAGCTGACGCCCGAAGAAAAACTGCTTCGGGCCATCTTCGGTGAAAAGGCCGGAGATGTTCGAGACGCATCGCTGATCTGCCCGCCGGGTATCGAAGGCATCGTGGTCGACGTGAAGATTTTCTCGCGCAAGGGCGCCGAGAAAGACGAACGCGCCAAGATGATCGAGAGTCAGGAAATCGCGCGGCTGGAAAACAACCTCCGCGATGAAATCCGGATTCTCACCGACGAACGAAACAAACGTCTTGTCGCTTTGCTGGGCGGAAAGATCACCGCGAACGAACTGGTTCACGAACGGTCGGGCCGCAAGATCATTGCGAAGAAGACGGAGATGACGCCTGAAGTCATCGAAAACCTGTCCCTGCGCGAACTCTCGAAGCTGAAATATGCGGACGGCGAGAATCCGAACGAGCAGGTGCAGGAAATCGAAGAAATGACCACGCGTCAGATCGACGTCCTGCGAAAGATTCACGAAGAGCGCATCAACAAGCTGCGCCGCGGCGACGAACTGCCGCCGGGCGTGATCAAGCTGGTCAAAGTCTACGTCGCGATGAAGCGCAAGTTATCCGTCGGCGACAAGATGGCCGGCCGCCACGGTAACAAGGGCGTCATCGCACGCATCCTGCCCGAGGAGGATATGCCGTACCTTCCGGATGGAACACCGGTCGAAATCGTTTTGAATCCGCTCGGCGTGCCTTCGCGAATGAACGTCGGGCAGATTCTCGAAACGCACCTCGGCTGGGCGGCTCACGCGCTGGGCATGTGGTTCGCCACGCCCGTGTTCGACGGCGCCCTGGAAAGCGAAATCAAGGCGGCGCTTTCGAAAGCCAACCTGCCGAAAAGCGGCAAGACCCGTCTCTACGACGGTATGACCGGAACGCCGTTCGAGCAGGAAGTGACCGTTGGCTACATCTACATGCTGAAGTTGTCGCACCTGGTCGACGACAAGATCCACGCCCGGTCCATCGGTCCCTATTCGCTGATCACGCAGCAGCCGCTCGGCGGAAAAGCGCAGTTCGGCGGACAGCGTTTTGGAGAAATGGAAGTGTGGGCCCTGGAAGCTTATGGCGCGGCCCATATCCTGCAGGAACTGCTGACCGCCAAGTCCGACGATGTGTACGGACGAACGAAGATCTACGAGGCCATCGTGAAAGGCGAGGCGGCAATGGAGCCCGGTGTTCCGGAGTCGTTCAACGTCCTGATTCGCGAGTTGCAGAGCCTCTGTCTCGACGTCGAACTGATGAAGAGAAAACCAACAACGTAAACGGGAGGTAATGACATTGATTAGATCGAATCCTTACGACCGAGCGGCGTCTATCGCCGACTTTGACAGCATTCGAATCAGTCTCGCCTCCCCAGAGAAGATTCGGTCATGGTCCCACGGTGAAGTTACAAAGCCGGAGACCATCAACTACAGAACGTTCAAGCCCGAGAAGGACGGTTTGTTCTGCGCGCGGATTTTCGGACCGGTAACGGATTGGGAATGCCTGTGCGGAAAATACAAGCGCATGAAACACCGCGGCGTCATTTGCGACAAGTGCGGTGTGGAAGTCACTCTTTCGAAGGTCCGTCGTGAACGGCTTGGCCATATCGAACTCGCCAGCCCGTGCTCGCACGTCTGGTTCTTCAAGGGGCTGCCGAGCCGCATCGGCCACCTGCTCGACATGTCGCTGCGCGAACTGGAGCGCGTGCTCTATTTCGAAGCTTACGTCACGATCGATGCGGGCGATGCGCCGCTGAAGGATCGGGAACTGCTGACGGAAGAAAAGTTCCGGCAGATGCAGCAGGAGTATCCGGGAAAGTTCGTCGCCATGATGGGCGCCGAAGCGATCAAGGAACTCCTGAAACGCGTCGACATCGACACGCTCTCGAAAGAACTGCGCGTGAAGATGAAGAACGAGAATTCGCAGCAGAAGCGCATCAAATTCGCCAAGCGGCTGAAAGTGGTCGAAGCTTTCGTCAAGTCGGGCAACAAGCCGGAGTGGATGATTCTCGATGTCATTCCGGTGATTCCTCCCGAGCTTCGTCCCCTCGTGCCATTGGACGGCGGCCGGTTCGCGACCTCCGATCTGAACGATCTGTATCGGCGCGTCATCAACCGGAACAACCGGTTGAAGAAGCTGATCGAGCTGCATGCGCCCGACGTGATCGTGCGCAACGAAAAGCGCATGCTCCAGGAAGCCGTCGACGCCCTCTTCGACAACGGCCGCCGGGGGCGCATCCTGCGTGGTGCGAACAATCGTCCGTTGAAGTCGCTCTCGGACACGCTGAAAGGAAAGCAGGGCCGGTTCCGTCAGAATCTGCTTGGAAAGCGCGTTGATTATTCAGGCCGTTCCGTCATCGTCGTCGGCCCTGAACTCAAACTCCACCAGTGCGGACTGCCGAAGAAGATGGCGCTCGAACTCTTCAAGCCGTTCATCTACAACCGGCTCGAACAGGGCGGTCACTGCACCACCGTCAAGGCCGCAAAGGAAATGGTCGAGCGGCAGGATGCGGTGGTCTGGGACATTCTTGAAGAAGTCATCAAAGATCATCCGGTTCTTCTGAATCGCGCGCCGACGCTGCACCGGCTTGGCATCCAGGCGTTCGAGCCCGTGCTGGTGGAAGGCAAAGCCATCAAGATCCATCCGCTCGTGTGTACCGCCTTCAACGCGGACTTCGACGGTGACCAGATGGCCGTGCACATTCCCCTGTCGCCGGAAGCTCAAATCGAGGCGTCTGTTCTGATGCTTTCAACGCAGAACCTGCTGTCTCCGGCGAGCGGTCATCCGGTCGCCGTTCCAACGCAGGACATGGTTCTGGGCGTGTACTACCTGACCCGCGCCAAGCCCGGCACTCGTGGAGAAGGCCGGACGTTCGGTTCCGTCGACGAAGTATTGATGGCGCTCGAGCACGGTGAAGTCGAAACGCAGACGCCGATTCGTCTTCGATATACCGGCGCGCTCATCGATATGACGACGGCATACGACGAGCAGGCGGTGACACAGGCTGAAGTTCTGGATGTAAAGCATCACATGCTCAACACGACGGTGGGCCGCGTGATTCTTCACGACAACCTGCCCGAGGGCATGCCTTACATCAACGGTCTCCTGAAGAAGAAGGGACTGGGACAACTGGTGAGCTTCGTCTACCTGCGCTACGGGCCGGAGATGACGGTCAACATGCTCGACCACATCAAAGAACTCGGGTTCCTGCACGCGATGAAGGCCGGTATCACGATCGGCATCGACGATCTCATCGTTCCTCCGGGCAAGCGCGACTTCGTCGACAACGCCCAGAACGAAGTGGTGAAGGTCGACCAGCAGTACCGCGACGGCGCGATCACCAACGGCGAGCGGTACAACAAGGTCATTGCGATCTGGTCGGACGTCACGGAAAAGATTTCCGACATGATGTTCACCGAAATGGAAAAGGCCGAAAAGGCAAGCCACGGATTCAACCCGATTCTTCTGATGGCCGATTCCGGCGCTCGAGGATCGAAGCAACAGATCCGGCAGCTCGCCGGCATGCGCGGATTGATGGCGAAGCCTTCCGGCGAAATCATCGAAACGCCGATAACCGCGAACTTCCGTGAAGGTCTGAACGTGCTCCAGTACTTCATCTCGACGCACGGCGCACGCAAGGGTCTGGCGGATACCGCACTGAAGACGGCGGATTCCGGTTACCTCACCCGGCGCCTGGTCGACGTGGCGCAGGACGTCATCATCAGCGAAGGCGACTGCGGAACGGTGGACGGCATCTTCGTCGGATCGATCGTGGAGTCGGGCGAAATCATCGAGCCGTTGCGCGATCGCATCATCGGCCGCGTGTCGCTCGAGAAGATCAAGGACTATGAAGGCCGCGTGATCGTCGACATCAACCAGGAAATCACGGAAGACCTTGCCAGCTCCATACAGGCGGCCGGCATCGAGCGCGTGAAGATCCGCTCGGTGTTGACCTGCGAATCCCGCCGCGGCGCGTGTGTCCGATGTTACGGCCGCAACCTCGCGACCGGAAAACTGGTCGAGATCGGTGAAGCGGTCGGCGTCATTGCGGCGCAGTCGATCGGCGAACCGGGAACGCAGCTCACCATGCGCACGTTCCACATCGGCGGTACGGCAAGCCGGGTGGCGGAGCAGACGAGCCTCGAAGCGAAGAACCCGGGGATCATCAAGTTCCACGGGTTGCAGACGGTTCGTAATCAGGAAGGCTCGCTCGTTGCGATGAATCGTAACGGCGTTCTCGCGATCATGGACGAGAAAGGCCGCGAGAAAGAGCGATACACCATCGTGTACGGCGCGAAACTGAAGGTTGAAGAAGGGCACGCGGTGAAGTTGGGCGCGACGCTCGTCGAGTGGGACCCCTACACCTTCGCCATCTTGACCGAAGTCGGCGGAGCGATTCAGTTCAAGGACCTCGTCGAAGGCGTCACCATGCACGAGGAACTCGACGAAGTCACGGGTTTGTCCCGCTGGGTTGTCACCGATTCGCCGGATGAAAAGCGTCAGCCGACCATCCAGATCCGCGACGACAAGCACAAAGTTCTGCGAAAGTACCTGATCCCTTCCCGCGCTCACCTCATGGTCGCGGACGGCGATCCGGTCCACGCCGGCGACGTGCTTGCGAAGATCCCGCGCGAAACCACGAAGACCAAGGACATCACCGGCGGTCTGCCCCGAGTGGTGGAACTCTTCGAGGCGCGCAAGCCGCGGGAGACGGCGGTCATCACGGAAATCGACGGCATCGTCAAATACGGCGACATCGCCAAGGGCCAGCGCAAGATCATGGTTCTCAACGATAACGGAGTCGAGCGCGAATACTCGCTGCCGCGAGGCGTTCACGTGAACGTGCAGGAAGGCGAGCACGTGAGAGCAGGCGAACCGTTGATGGACGGTCCGCGTAATCCGCACGACATTCTGGCCGTCCTCGGCGAGAAGGAACTGCAGGCCTACCTCGTGAATGAAATTCAAGAGGTCTACCGGCTGCAAGGCGTCAACATCAACGACAAGCACATCGAAGTCATCGTTCGCCAGATGATGCGGTGGATCAAAGTCGAAGATGTGGGCGACACGGAATTCCTCGTCGACGAGCAGGTCGACAAGTTCCGGTTCCAGGAAGAAAACCTCCGCGTGAAGAACAACGGCGGCAAACCGGCGTCGGGCCGGCCGCTGCTGCTGGGAATCACGAAGGCATCGCTGTCGACCGAGTCCTTCATCTCCGCCGCGTCGTTCCAGGAAACGACCCGCGTCCTGACGGAAGCCTCGATCAGCGGAAAGATCGACTACCTCCGCGGCCTCAAGGAGAACGTCATCATGGGACGCCTCATTCCCGCGGGTACAGGTCTGGAGTTCTACCGCAACGTCGAACTCGTCTCGGATGAGCCGGAGCCGGTGCTCGGCGAAGAGATTCCTGCCGACCTCGACATGAATGCCGACGACGATCTCAGCTCCGGCGAAGCGCAGCAGGAAGGCATGACCACCTAAACCGGCCTGCCGCGCATCGGCAATCCCCGGGCCCGCTCGAAATCGATTCGAGCGGGCCTTTTGTCTTTAAGCTTCCCGTGTTTTTGGCTTACTTTAACGCCACGCCATATGACGGGATTTTCAGCCATCGACTATGCCGTGCTGTTGCTTTATCTGGCGGGTATCACCGTTTTCGGGATGCTCTTCCGGCGCTCGCAGCGTACGGTCAAAGACTATTTTCTCGGCGCGAGAAACATCTCCTGGGTCGTCATCAGCCTGTCGATCGTCGCCACAGAAACCAGCACTCTGACGCTGATTGGCGTTCCGGCTCTCGCATATTCGACGTTCGCGCGTCCTGAACAGGGCGGCAGTTATACCTACCTGCAGGTCGTCTTTGGCTACGTGATCGCCCGCGTCATCATCAGTCTCATCTTTATACCGGCTTACTTTCAGGGCGAACTGCTGACCGCTTACGAGCTGCTCAAGCGAAGGTTCGGTGTCCAGACGAAAAACTTCGCCGCTTCCCTGTTCCTTGTCATGCGGGCGCTCGCCGAAGGCGTGCGGGTCTTTGCGGCGTCCCTGGTGCTGAGCGCCGTCTTGTCGGTGAGCCTGCCGTCGTTGCCGCATTTGTGGCTCTGGTCGATCGTCATTGTCGGCACGCTCACGCTCGTCTATACGTTCGAGGGAGGAATTGCGGCCGTCATCTGGACGGATCTCATTCAGTTGATCATTTATATCGGCGGATCGCTGCTGGCGGCGTATCAACTCCTGCATCTTGTGCCCGGCGGCTGGAAGGAGATCGCCGAACAGGCATCCGCAGCGAACAAGCTTCAGATCTTCTCATTTGCGCGGGATTTCGATGTGCCGTTTACATTCTGGGCCGGAGTCTTTGGAGGAACCTTTCTGACGATGGCATCTCACGGCACGGATCAACTGCTCGTCCAGCGGCTGCTCACCTGCCGCAATCGACGCGACAGTCAGAAGGCGCTGGTCTTCAGCGGCATCGTTGTGTTTTTTCAATTCGCACTGTTTCTGACCATCGGCATCATGCTGTTCGCCTATTACAAGGCATTCCCGCTGACTTCCCCACTTGCCAGCAATGACGAAATCTTCCCGGCGTTCATTGTGACGCGGCTGCCTCACGGTGTCTCCGGCCTCGTGATTGCGGCGATTTTCGCGGCGGCGATGTCGAATTTGAGCGGCTCGCTGAATTCTCTGTCGTCAACGACGGTCCTCGATCTCTACAAGCCCCTTTTCAACCCGAATGCGAGTGACGGGCATCTTTTGAAGTTGTCACGATGGCTGACTGCGGCCTGGGGCGTCGTCTTGATTGCGGTCGCGGTTGCGGCACGCAGCTGGGGATCCGTGTTCACGACCGGACTGACGATCGCGTCTCTCGTGTATGGCCCCATGCTGGGAGCCTTTCTGTTAGGCGTATTGACCCGGCGCGCCAGCCAGCGCGGAGTGATGGCCGGCATGGCCGTTTCACTGCTGTTCATGCTCGGCGTCAAATTCACCACGTCGCTTGCATGGAGCTGGTACGTGTTGGCCGGCACAATCGTGTGCTCCATCGTCGGATATGCGGTGAGTTTGATAATGCCTGCACCTGCCGCCGCCAGGTTCGACGAAGTTGGAAAAGTCATCTGATGCGCGTTTCACGTCAGAGTTGTTCGATTCGACTGAAACTCAGCAGGTCCGTCTTCTGGATTGTCCTTGCCTGGCTGCTTCTGTATCTGGTCGCGTTTGGGCAGAGCAAGCCGCTCGGTCGTTTCGATCGCGACCTTTCAAAGCGGGACGAAAAATGGGTGCGGCAGACGATCCAGTCGCTGACGCTCGATGAAAAGATCGCGCAACTGATCGTTTTGAGCACGAACGCTGTTTTCATGAATCGCGAGAGCGAGGAGTTCCGGCGACTGCGGCATCAAATCGTGGAAAACCGGATCGGCGGCCTCATTCTTTCTCGCAGCCAGGTCTGGGCGACATCGATGCTGACGAATCGGCTGCAGCAGATGGCGAAGGTGCCATTGTTCTTTGCTGCAGACCTCGAGATGGGGCCGGGAATGCGCCTCGACCACACGTTGTGGTGGGCGCCGAACATGGCCGTTGGGGCGACCGGCGATGTGAGATACGCGCGCCTGCAGGGCAGCCACACTGCACGCGAGGCGCGGGCGGCGGGCATCAACTGGCTTTACGCGCCGGTTGCCGACGTGAACAACAATCCGGCTAACCCGGTTATCAATGTTCGTTCGTACGGTGAAGATCCCCAAATGGTGGCTGCTTTTGCGAGCGCGTTCATCGAGGGGGCGCAGGCGGCCGGCGCACTCGCCACGGCGAAACATTTTCCGGGTCACGGAGACACGGCAACCGATTCCCATATCGGCCTTCCGGTCGTCGACGTGAGCAGGAAGCGCCTGGAGGCGTTGGAACTGGTGCCCTTCCGTGCCGCCATTGCGAGCCGCGTCGGCGCGAT
>JAHFTY010000261.1 GCA_023265365.1 Acidobacteriota bacterium | reverse complement strand
ACTGAGCTGTAGGAAGGTGTGGTTTTAATATCAAACCGTGGAGTTGCAGGACGAGGATTTGTTTCCCCGCTTGGCCAAGGCGGGGTGCCGCGGAGCGGCGGGGCGGTTCGTTCAACAAAATCAATTTATTGAAAGCACCACCCCGGCGCTTCGCGCCACCCCTCCTCGTCGAGGAGGGGAAAAACGCTTTTCTGCGATTTCGCATTATTGGGACAGCAGTGACTGAAATTATTCCCATCATCAATCCGGCGCGTACGAGCGAAATCGTGGGACATGACTGAAAACTGGTGGTCCGAGATTACCGCTCCTCAGCGGAGCGCATTGATTGCTGCGGCGCTGGGGTGGGTTCTGGACAATATGGACGTCCTGATGTTCGCGATCGTCCTCGGCGAAATCATCAAGCACTTCGGTATTTCGGGCGCCACGGCCGGTTTCCTGAATTCGTTGACCCTGATGTCTTCCGCAATCGGCGGAATCGTGTTCGGCATGCTCGCCGATCGTTATGGCCGCACGTGGTCGATGATGGCGAGCATTCTGGTGTACTCCATCTTCACCGCGCTTTGCGGGTTTTCGCAGACGATCGCGCAACTCGGGTTCTTCCGGCTCATGCTGGGGCTCGGCATCGGCGGAGAGTGGAGTACGGGGGCGGCTCTGATTTCGGAAACGTGGCCGGACAAGCATCGCGGCAAGGCGTTCGGCATCATGCAGAGCGGCTTCGCCGTCGGCTACGCGCTGGCCGCGCTGGTGACCGCCCTTGTGTTGCCGCGATGGGGCTGGCGGGCCGTCTTCTTCGTCGGCGTATTGCCGGCGCTGTTCACGTTCTGGATTCGACGGAACGTCAAGGAGCCCGAGGCCTGGTTGAAAAGGAAGAAGGATACGGTCAGTCTCGGACGCATCTTTCAACCGGATATCCGGCGTTCCGTTCTCGTTTCATGCCTGCTGAGCGTTTGCGCGATGTTTGCGAGCTGGGGGCTGTTCCTGTGGATTCCGCCCCGCCTGTCTCTTCCCGTCTCGAGCGGCGGCGCCGGTCTGAGCGCGAGCCAGTTCCCGCTTTTCCTGTTCGTGATGCACACGGGCAGTTTCCTCGGTTATCTCACGTTTGGCGCGCTCGCGGACCGGTTCAGCCGGAAGAAGATCTACTTGATGTATGTCGGACTGGCGACGCTTCTGGTTCCGGTTTATGCAGCCAGCCGGAATCCGGTGGCGCTGCTTCTCATCGGGCCGGTCATTGGATTTTTCGGCGCCGGCCATTTTTCCGGTTTTGGAGTTCTCACCGGCGAGCTGTTTCCGACCGGTATCCGTGCGACGGCGCAGGGCTTTTCATACAATATTGGCCGCGGGATCAGCGCGATCGCGCCGTTCACGGTCGGTAAGATGGTGGATATGTATGGATTCACGTCCGCGTTTTATCTGACCGCCGGATTCTATTTCCTGACGTTTCTTTCCCTGTTCCTGATCCCGGAGCGTGACAAGACAGGTGTCAGGCACCACTGACACCGGAATCATTATGGCGAAACGAGCGGACAGCGTGGCTTACCCGGTACACCGGCTGAAATCGTGGGGAGAGTTCCTGGAACTGATCTCGAACCCCCCTTTCGACAACTGGGCGTTTCGCGGCCAGGGGGACTCCCGCCTGCCGTTGTTCAGCGCGCTTTCCCGGTACCTGCTCACTTACCGGATTGCCCCGCGCTCGTGGGCGGACCAGGAAAAGCGCATTCTTCGGATCTTCAAACGGAAGGCCATTCATTTTCTGCCTCATGTGCCCGACCGCCACGACGACTTTCAATGGCTGGCCCTGATGCAGGACCACGGCGCGCCGACACGGCTGCTTGACTTTTCGTGGTCGCCGTATGTGGCCGCTTTCTTCGCGCTGCACAAGGCGACACGCGAGGCGGCAATCTGGGCGTGCAATCCATTCGTGATCGGTAATGAGAAGCGCGCGCGGAAAATCGATCCGGAGATGCCCGGCAATTTCCGGAAATATTTTCTTTCGGGCGACAATCCCGTGGTCTGGATGGGCGAGCCTCACGCGATGAATCGCCGGCTCATTGCGCAGTCCGGGACCTTCATGGTTCCCGGTGTGCTGCACCAGCCGATCGAGCAGATCCTTCAGGGGTATGCGGATCCCGGGAAGACGCTGATCAAGTTCATCCTCCCGGTCGACAAGCTGCGCGACAAGGGAATGCGCGAACTCTACCGGATGAACATCACCCAGGCCACTCTGTTCCCGGACCTGGACGGGCTGGCCCGCTCGCTGGCGTACGAACTCGAGTTCCACTGGGCCTACGATCCCCGCAAGGAAACGTAGTGCAGAAACGACTGCCTCCCCTTGCACTTCTGTTGATTCCGGCCAGTATCTTTGCGGTGCTGCTCTGGGTCAGCAAATGGGTGGTCCTCGAACGCCATTCCGGCGCTTCGGGGACGAATGTCGTGCAGATCACGACCTCCCCAGGACTCCATCTGTATCCGTCGTTTTCCCCGGATGGAGCGAACATTGCTTACAGTTCGGACCGTTCGGGCCGGTTCGAGATCTATGTTCAGCCGCTGACGAGCGGCGCGGGGGAAGTGCGAATCACGTCGGACGGCGAGCAGAATGCCGAGCCCGCATGGTCGCCGGACGGCCAGAACATTGCGTATATGTCTGAACTGCGCAAAGGCATCTTCGTCGTACCGGCGACCGGAGGAACTCCGCAGCGGATGACCCGCTTCGGGACTCATCCATCGTGGTCGCCGGATGGCGCGAAGATCGCATTTGCTGCGGCCAATATCTGGATTGTTTCGGCAGAGGGCGGGCAGCCTCGACCGGTGACCCAGGCGGATCATCCGGCGGGAGACCATGTCGATCCGAGCTGGAGCTCCGACGGAATGTCGATCCTCTTTTCCACGCGGAGCACGGGCGGCTCCGATGTCTGGTCGGTGCGGGTTCGCGAAGGCGCCGTGTCTGCGGTTTCGAAACGCAACGGTTCACGCTTCTCTCCGGTTTACACGCCGGATGGCCGGAGTGTCCTGTATGTGCTCGCCACGGAGAACGGCTTCGCCGTCGGTAAAACGTCTTTGAGCGACGGCCGATCGTACGAAATCCTCCCGCTCGGCGCGACCGTTCCGCGAGGTCTGACGATCGACCGGACCGGGCGCCGGCTCGCCTACTCGACCGGAAATATCTACATTGCGGAGTTGCCGCGGTGAACCTGGTTCTTGCATCGCAGTCGCCTCGGAGAAAGGAATTGCTGGAACTGCTGGGCATTCCGTTCACGGTCATTCCCTCGTCCATCGAGGAGATCCCGCTGGCCGGCGAAGATCCCGAAACCTATGTGATCCGGGTCGCACGCGATAAGGGGATGGATGTGGCGTCGCGTGTCTCGCAGAGCGTGGTGCTGTCCGCGGATACGGAAGTGGCGATCGACGGACAAATTCTCGGCAAGCCGGCCGATGCGCCGGACGCGTTTCGCATGCTCCGGAAACTTTCCGGCCGATGCCACGCGGTTTATACGGCGGTGTGTGTGATCGACCAGCGAACGAACGAAACGCGGGAAGGTCTCGACCGCACCGACGTGTGGTTCGATCCGATGACGGATCATGCGATCCGCGACTATATCCGCCGGGAAAACGTCCTGGACAAGGCCGGCGCCTACGCGATTCAAGGTTACGCCGGCGTCTATATCCCGAAAATCGTGGGAAACTATTTCAACGTGATGGGACTTCCACTGCCTCTCGTGCACAAATTGCTATGCCGCACATCATCGTAGGAACCGCAGGCCACATCGACCATGGCAAGACGGCGCTCGTCAAGGCCCTGACCGGGATCGATGCGGATCGCCTCAAAGAAGAGAAAGAGCGCGGCATCACGATCGACATCGGCTTTGCCAACCTCGCGCTCGATGGAGACACGACGATCGGCTTCATCGACGTTCCCGGCCACGAGCGATTCATCAAGAACATGCTGGCGGGCGTCGGTGGAATCGATCTGGTGATGCTCGTCATTGCCGCCGATGAATCCATCATGCCGCAGACGCGAGAGCACCTGGACATCTGTTCGCTTTTGCGCATCAAACAGGGATTCACGATCCTGACGAAAATCGACAATGTCGAACGCGAAATGGCCGATCTCGTCGAGGAGGAAGCGCGGGACTTCCTGAAAGGTTCGTTCCTGGAAAAGGCGCCGGTGTTGCGCGTCAGTTCGCACACGAAAGAGGGAATCCCCGAAGTCATCCGCGCGCTCAAGGACTATGCCGCAAGGATCCAGCCCAAAGACGCGACGCAGATTTTCAGGTTGCCGATCGATCGCTGTTTCACGATGAAGGGATTCGGCACCGTCGTGACCGGCACCGCCATCGCAGGCCGCGTGGAAAAAGACGAGGAGGTCGAAATTTTTCCGGCGCGGCGGCTGACGCGAGTGCGGGGCATCCAGGTCCACGGCCGCCTGGCCGGAGAGGCCAGGGCGGGACAACGAACCGCGTTGAACCTGCAGGGCGTCGAAGTCGGAGATATTCAGCGCGGAATGGTGCTGACGGTTCCTCGAATATTCAAACCCACATCAATGCTCGATTGTCATCTGGAGCTGTTGCGTTCCGCGCCGAATGCCATTGAGATGCGGAAGAGAATCCGGCTGCATATCGGCACGGCCGAACTGATGGGTTACGTCGTGCTGCTGGGCCAGGACCGTCTTGAACCCGGAGGTTCGGCATTCGTTCAAGTCCGGATCGAGGAACCCACGTTTGCGCTGCCCGGCGACCGTTTCATCATCCGGCAGTACTCGCCGATGGTGACCATCGGCGGAGGCCAGGTTCTCGACGCGTATCCGGAGAAACACAGGAGGTCCGAAGCCGGACTGCTCGACACCCTCACGATCCTCCGGGACGGATCCCTCGACGACCGCCTCATGCGTTTGACCGAACGGGCCGGCCTCGCCACTCTGGACTTGAATGGACTCGTCGTACGACTCGGTACGGCTCCGCCGGTCGTTAAAGAACGACTCGGCGTCCTGGCGCGGTCGGGGAGGGTGCGCGTCCTGTCCGAGAATCCGTTGACGGTCGTTGCGGACTCGGCGTTCAAAGATGCCGTCGTTCGAACCGCCGCGGAAGTCAAACGGTTCCATCAGGCGAATCCGCTGGTGCTTGGGATCTCCCGGGAGGAACTGAAGAACCGGACCGTCGGCGACGTGCCGGCCGCGGTCTTTCAGGCCGTGCTGGACAGGCTGTCCGCGGACCGGAAGGTCTCTCTGGCTCAGGAAGTCATTCACGAGTTCGGGCGGAAGGTGACCCTGAAAGCGGACGAAGAGCAGATACGGGATCAGTTGACCGCGAGGTTTGTGTCGCTCGGCCTGCAAGTCCCTTCGCCGGACGAACTCATCGATTCGCTCAAGCTCGATCGGACGACGTCCCGCAAAATCGTGCAGCTCTTGTTGAAGGAAAACATCCTGGTGAAAATCAACGACGAAATCGTGATTCACCGTTCGGCGCTGGACCGCCTGATCGAGGATGTGAAAAACCTGAAGTCGAAGAACCCCAAACTCGGTGTGGGCGAATTCAAGGAGTTGACCGGTGTCACGAGGAAATACGCGATTCCTCTGTTGGAGTACCTGGATCGCCAGCGGATCACCCGAAGAGTCGGCGAGGAGAGACTGATTCTGTAAATGCAAAAGGGGAACGGGATCGATCGATCCTGTTCCCCTTTTAAGCTTTAATCTTTTACGTCGCTGTCGTCAGGCTTCTTTTTTTTTTGTGTCGTCTTCCTTCATCGAACTCTTGAAGCCTTTAATGGCTTCTCCGATACCTTTCCCCATCTCCGGCAATCGTTTCGCACCAAAAAGGAAGAAGATAATCACCAAAATAATGACGAGTTCGGGAATGCCTAAACCAAACATGAGATCCTCCTGGACTGTGAAACCCCTGAAGTATACCGGAGCGAAACTAGTTCGTCCATGTGTAATCCCAGAGATAGCGGTGCCGCTTGCTGCTCATCTGCG
>JAHFTY010000008.1 GCA_023265365.1 Acidobacteriota bacterium | reverse complement strand
AGGGGCATCGGTTTTCCACGATCATCTGTTATGAAAGTATTTTTCCGGACCTCGTCCGGCAGTTCGTCAAGCGAGGATCGGAGATGATCGTGTTGATCACGAATGACGGGTGGTTCGGCGAATCGTCCGCGCCGTTCCAGCATCTTCGAATGGGAGTGGTCCGGGCGGTGGAGAACCGGAGATACGAGGTCCGTACCGCAAACACGGGAATCAGCGCGATAATCGATCCCTACGGCCGCGTGGAACAGCCCACCGCGATTGGACGCCGGATGGTGGTCGACGGCAGAGCGTATTTCCGGACAGACCAGACGTTTTATACGAAGTATGGCGACGTCTTCGCCTACTTCAACGCTGCACTGACAGCAGCGCTCGTTGTTGTGACGCTGAGGAGTAAACATGTACGAAGATCTCGTTGAACGGTTCGGCCAGGTCAAAATCAAAAGTCAGGAAGTGCGGAGGTTCCTTTGACGGACCCGGAAAGCAGCGTCAGCTCGACGAGCTGCAAAACGTCATCAGCGAACCCAGTTTCTGGAGCGATCAACAACGTTCCAGCCAGATACTCCAGCAACGCGCCCGCCTGGAAGAGATTCTCGATCTGGATCGCAGGATCGCCGGCCATGTCGGCGACGTCGAAGCCTTGATGGAACTGGCTCGCGAGGGCGAGCCGGTCGGCGACGATTTCGCATCGCAGCTCAAGGAGCTTGAGGCGTTTCTCGAAAAAACTGAAACCAGGGTTCTCCTGTCCGGCGCCAACGACCGGCTGAACGCCATCCTGAATATCCATTCGGGTGCGGGCGGCGTCGAGGCGCAGGACTGGGCCGAGATGCTCATGCGCATGTACATGCGATGGGCGGAGCAGAACGGTTTCAAGACGCAGATTCTCGATTATCAGGACGGCGAGGAAGCGGGAATCAAATCGGCGACGATCAACGTTATTGGAGAATACGCCTACGGTTACCTCGCTTCGGAGACCGGGGTGCACCGGCTTGTCCGCATTTCTCCATTCGATTCCGCCAAGCGCCGTCACACCTCTTTCGCGTCCGTTGCGGTGTACCCGGAAATCGACGACAAGATCGACGTCGTCATCGACGAGAAAGATCTTCGGATCGATACGTACCGCTCCTCCGGCAAAGGCGGCCAGCACGTCAACACCACGGACTCCGCCGTGCGCGTGACCCATATTCCGACCGGAATCGTGACGCAGTGCCAGAACGAGCGTTCCCAGCACAAGAACAAGGAAGTCTGTATGAAGGTTATGCGCGCCCGGCTTTATGAACTTGAAATCGTGAAGCAGAAGGCCAAGTCGCAGGGTATCGAGGACTCCAAGCTCGATATCGCCTTTGGCAGCCAGATTCGATCGTACGTTCTCCAGCCGTACCGGCTCGTCAAGGACGTGCGGACTAAAGTCGAGGTCGGCGACGTCGACCGTGTGCTGAACGGCGACCTCGAGGTTTTCATGAAGGCGTTTCTGCAGACCCGAATGGGCGCGGCCTAGTCCCGCAGTCCGTGGCGGTGTGAATGAATCAGTGGCACCACCCCGGCGCTTCGCGCCACCCCTCGTTGAGGAGGGGAAATGTCAGGTGATTGGGTTTTCCCTCCTCGCCGAGGACGGGTGGCGCGAAGCGCCGGGGTGGTGCTGAAGCAATGCTGAAGCTGGACTCAGAGGTTCAATACATCAAAGGAGTCGGGCCCAAACGCGGGGAACTCCTGCGTTCCCGCGGCATCCGGACCGTCGAGGATCTGCTCCTCCATCTCCCCCGCGCGTATCAGGATCGAGCGCGGTTTGTGCCCCTGAACGCGCTCAAGGTCGGCCAGGAAACCGCTATTCAGGCAAAGGTGTATCGCAGCCGCGTTCTGGAGACGCGCACCCGCGGCCGGATTCTGGACGTCATTCTCACGGACGGCACCAGTTTCGTTCACGCGAAGTGGTTTCATGGCGGCTACCTTCAGCAGAACAAGGTGTTTTCGGCGGGCCGCCGGTTGGTGATGTTCGGACGAGTCGAGTTCGACCACTATGAATCGACCTTCGTCTTTTTTAATCCGGAGTTCGAGGTGATCGAAGAAACGGACGATCCGTCCTCTCTGGATATCGGCCGTGTTGTTCCGATCTATGAAGAGCTCGCGGGCATCACCAGCCGTCAGTTCCGCCGAATCGTGTCCACCGCTCTGGCGCAGCTCGGCAGCAACATCGAGGATCCTCTCCCCGAAGAGGTGCGCGAGTCGTGCGGTCTTCCGGACCTGAAGACGTCGCTGCAGCGCATTCATTTCCCTGAGACGTCCGACGACCTGACGAGACTCAATCATCGCGACTCGCCGTACCATCACCGGTTTATCTTTGAAGAGTTTTTCCTTCTCGAGTTGATTTTCGCTTTGCGGCGCCATCAGGCGCGCACCGTCAAAGGCGTCCGATTCCACACGGATGACCGTGTTCGCGATCAGGTGAAACGCATTCTGCCGTTTCACCCCACAAACGCCCAGAAGCGGGTGTTGAAGGAGATCGTCGAAGACCTGAAGGCCGAGTATCCGATGAACCGGCTGCTGCAGGGCGATGTCGGCAGCGGCAAGACCATCGTGGCTTTCGAATCGATCGTGATCGCCGTCGAAAACGGATATCAGGCGGCCCTGATGGCTCCCACCGAAATCCTCGCCGAACAGCACTTCATCAATGCAAGGCGAATCCTCGGCGGTCTCAACTACAACATCGGCGTGATGCGGAGTGGAATCCGCAAGGGCGAGAAACAGGCAACGGTCGAGAAGATCGCGTCGGGTGAACTGCACCTGGTGATCGGCACCCACGCGCTGATCGAGGAGCATACGCAATTCCGGAAACTGGGCCTGGTGATCGTCGACGAGCAGCACCGTTTCGGCGTTCTGCAACGGCTTCAACTGATGGCGAAAGGTGAGAATCCCAATACGCTGGTCATGACGGCGACACCCATTCCGCGCACGCTGGCCATGACGCTTTACGGCGATCTCGATCTGTCCGTCATCGATGAGATGCCGCCGGGACGGACCCCGATCCGCACCGTTCACTACACGGAGCGCGAGACCGAGCGGGTCCTCTCGATGATTCGGAAAGAGATCGAGGAAGGACGCCAGTGCTACATTGTCTATCCCCTGATCGAGGAGTCCGAGAAGATCGATTTGAAGTCGGCGACCGAGGGTTTTACGAAGCTCGCGGAAATCTTTGCGAACCGGAGGCTCGCGCTGCTGCACGGCCGGTTGAAGAGCGAGGAGAAGGAAGCCATCATGGCGGCGTTCGCCGCCGGTGAGATCGACATTCTCGTCTCGACGACGGTGATCGAGGTCGGCGTCGATGTCGCAAATGCCACCGTCATGCTGATCGAACATGCCGAGCGTTTCGGCATCGCACAGCTTCATCAGCTTCGCGGCCGGGTCGGCCGCGGAGCGCACCAGTCGCTGTGCATTCTGATGACGGGACACGCCGTCAGCGAAGTGGGCCGCCAGCGGATCAAGGCGATGGTGTCGACCACCGATGGATTCAAGCTCGCCGAAGTGGACCTGCAGATCCGCGGTCCGGGCGAGGTGGCCGGCACGCGCCAGTCCGGCTTGCCTGAATTTCGGAACGCGAATCTCCTGACCGATGCGTACCTGCTCAACCTCGCCCAGAAAGAGGCCGAGCTGTGGGCCACGCGCGATGAAGAACGCGAACGGTTGATCCAGCGGCTGTCGACGCGGGGCGGCGGCGTCAATCCTGCGGGACTGGTAACGGTCGGCTAAGGGATATGGACGGCGCCACCCCCAGGTTTCCCCTCCTCAGCGGTCTCAGGGCTTTGCACAAAAAGTCGGTTTGGATCCAACATTCCCTAAGCGAGAAAAAACGTCGGGCGATGCGGTCTGGTTATTACATGAAGCCGTGGAGTCGCAGGACGAGGACTTTTCCCCGCCTTGGCCAAGGCGGCCAAGGCGGGGTGCCGCGGAGCGGCGGGGCGGTTCGTTCAACAAAATCAATTTTCTTGGAAGCACCACCCCGGCGCTTCGCGCCACCCCTCCTCGTTGAGGAGGGGAAAACGCTTTTCCTCGATTTCGCTTCATTGGCAGTGCCTCAACGAGGAGACATCTGAGTTGTTTTCTCGCCCTGCAACTTTTTGTGCAAAGCCTCGGTCTCCGCGAGGAGGGGTGGCGCGAAGCGCCGGGGCGGGGCGCGTCATTAACTAAATGCGTATTATTTCCGGACAATTCAAGAGCCGGCATCTCAAGGCCACGCCGCCTCCGGGAACGCGCCCGACGAGCGACAAGCTGCGGGAAACTTTGTTTAACATCCTCGGCGAGACTGTGAGAGGCTGTACGTTTCTTGACGGCTGCGCCGGCGTCGGCGCGATCGGAATCGAAGCGATCAGCCGCGGAGCCTCGATGGTGATCTTTGTGGACCAATCACGCAAAGCGACGGCAATGATCCGTGAAAACCTGAAGTCGCTCGGTATCGCCCACGGCTATAAAATCCTGGAAATGGATCTGGCCAGAGCGCTGACGGTTTGCGCCCGGGACGGCATCGCTTTCGATATCGCGTTCATCGACCCGCCCTACGACCGCGAGCAGGTCTATAAGGATGCGCTGGATCGCCCTTCGGTGTCCGCAGAAGGTCTCTTGATACTGGAGCACTCGAAAAGATCGCCTTTGCCCGGGAGTTCGGGGAAGCTGAAGAAGGTACGGACGCTCCAACAGGGTGACAGCGTGCTGAGCTTCTAAAGACCGGAGGTTGAATGACTCGAGCCCTTTATCCCGGTTCGTTCGATCCGCTGACCAACGGGCACATCGATATCATCGAGCGGAGCGCGCGCCTGTTCGATGAAGTCATCGTGGCGATCCTCACGAACACGCAGAAAGAGCCGCTGTTTTCGCCCGATGAAAGGCTGGAGATCATGCATGAGATCGTGCAGCCGCGTTTCAAGAACGTCCGGTTCGACGTGTTCAACGGTCTTCTCGTGGACTACGCTCGCGAGTCGCAGGCGCAAGTCATCGTTCGGGGGATTCGCGCGATATCCGACTATGAATACGAACTCCAGATGGCGATGATGAATCGCCGCCTGAATTCCGAAGTCGAGACCGTGTTTCTGATTCCGGCCGAGAGCTATTCCTACCTCAGCTCGCGCCTTGTCAAAGAGATTGCTCAACTCGGCGGTGCTGTAAAAGGCCTGGTTCCCGAATCGGTGGAACGCCGCCTCATGAAAAAATTCAAAAAGGATTTATGACGAATGAAACTAGCTGAACGCATATCCCGGATTTCCGTTTCACAAACGATGGCCGTGGGCGAGGCCGCAGGCAAACTCCGTGACCAGGGCGTCGACGTGGTCGACTTCGGCCCCGGCGAGCCGGACTTCCCGACACCGGAGAACATCAAGAATGCCGGAATCGAGGCCATCCACTCCAACTTCACGAAATACACGCCTGTGGGCGGAATTCGCGATCTGAAGAAAGCCATTGTGGAGAAGCATACGCGCGATTTCGGTTCGAAGTACGACGTCTCCGAGTGTCTGGTGAACATCGGCGGCAAACACGCGATCTTCAACATATTTGCCGCGGCGATCGATGAAGGTGACGACGTGATCATCCCGACACCGTACTGGGTGTCCTTCGCGGACATCGCCCGGTTTGTCGGCGCCAACCCGGTGTTTCTCCACACCAGTGAAGCCGATGGTTTCCGGCTGACCGCGGCCATGCTTGAGAAAGCGATCACTCCAAAGACGCGCCTGGTGGTGGCGAACTCGCCGAACAATCCAAGCGGCGCCGTGATCGACGACGACGAGTTCATCCGGATCGCGAAGCTCTGCAAGCAACGCGATATCTATCTTCTCGACGACGAGTGCTACGCCTACTTCCTTTACGACAATCGCAAACCCTTCTCGATCGGCGGCCATCCGGAGTTCCGGAGTCACGTCATGGTTGCGGGCTCCCTCTCGAAAACTTACGCAATGACCGGCTGGCGTATCGGCTTCATGCTCGCGCCCCAGGAAATTGTGCAGGCGTGTTTGAAACTGCAAAGCCACTCCACGTCAAACCCGAACTCCATTGCTCAGAAAGCCGCCATCGAAGCGTTGACGGGCCCGCAGGATTCCGTCGCCGAAATGCTGCGTGAATATGCGAAGCGCCGGCAGTTCATCGTCGAACGTCTCCGGGCGATTCCCGGAGTGGCGTGCGCGGAGCCGGGCGGCGCCTTCTACGCGTATCCGAACATTTCATCGGCGTACAGGAAGGGAATCAAGGACAGCCTGGATTTTTCCGTGAAGCTGCTCGAAAGACAGCACGTCGCCGTCGTTCCCGGCGAAGCCTTCGGAACGAACGATCATGTCCGGATTTCCTATGCCACCTCGATGGAGACAATCGAGAAGGGCGTGAAACGGCTCCACGACTTCATGACGAGTCTGTAAGTAACGTCATCCGCGTAACCGCGGCCACACAAGAAAGGTTCCCATGAAACCTCTGGCCACGAGCCTCGTGATCCTCTTGCTGCTGCCCATGCTCCTCCACGCGCAGCGGCCCGATACCGTGTTTTTCGAAGACCTCACATTCGATGAGATTCGCGATCTCATCAGGGGCGGCGCCCGGAATGTGATCGTGGCGACCGGCGGAACGGAAGACAACGGTCCGCACATGATCATCGGGAAGCACAATTACGTGCTGAAATACACGACCGACAAAATTGCGCGAACCCTTGGCAATACGCTCGTCGCGCCGATCATCGCTTACGTTCCCGAGGGCGCGTGGGAACCGGCCGCCGGCCACATGCTGAAGCCCGGCTCGATCTCGTTGCCGGACGACAAGGGCTTCACCGATCTTCTGGAAGCGGCCGCCAACAGCATGAAGGCCAGCGGCTTCAAGAACGTCATTTTCCTTGGGGACTCCGGCGGGAATCAGAACGGGATGAAGGCGGTCGCCGAAAAGCTGAACGCCGCATGGAAAGGCGCCGGCGTTCGCGTGCTGTTCATTCCCGATTACTACACGAAGTCGCACGCCGATCAGGAAAAATACATCGCCTCAAAACTGGGTATCCCCCAGGCGGAGATTGGAAACCACGCAAACATCATGGATACGTCCGAGGTGATGTTCATCAATGCGAACTGGATCCGTCTCACCAAACTCGAAAAGGGAACTCCGGCCAACGGCGTGAGCGGCGATCCCACGCGGGCGACGCCGCAGCTCGGGCAGATTTTCCTGCAGATCAAGATCGACAATGCCGTTTCGCAGATCAAACAGTTGATGGCGCAGGGCGGCAATCAGGAGGAGCGATGAAGATCAATAAGCCGCTCTGTCTCATTTTATTGACGCTGCTGATCGCGTCGATGGTGTTTGCGCAGGCTACCCCTCCGTCGGGAGCCGGACAGCGCGGCGGCGGTCAGCGAGGATCTCCGCCCGAGGCGCCAAAGGCATCCCCGGTTCCGAGCCGTTTTATCGAGGATCTCACCTGGTACGAAGTGCGTGACGCCATTGCCGGCGGCAACACCGTCGGTATCGTCCCGACGGGCGGCACCGAGAAGAACGGGTTCCACATGACCATGGGAAAGCACAACTACCATTCCCGGAAGGGCGCGGAACTCATCGCCGCGAAGCTCGGAAACGCGTTGATCGCGCCGGTCATCCAGTACGTACCCGAGGGCCAGGCCACCGAAGAGACGCCTGGCGTGCTCTCGTGTCCGGGCCTCTGCTTCGAGCGCATCGTCGAGGCGGCGGCACGCAGTCTGAAAACGGGCGGGTTCAAGGACATTATTCTGATCGGCGACAACGGCGGAAACCAGAATGGGCTCCGGGCCGTTGCAGAACGATTGAACAAGGAATGGGAAGGATCGGACACAAAGGTTTTCGCGTGCACCGATTTCTACGACAAAGGCCACGAATACCTCGAAGCCTGGCTGCTTGCCCAGTTCGGCTGGGACGCGCAAACGGTCGGCAGTCACGCCGGCGTCCAGGACACGTCGCAGATGATGTACATCAGGCCGGACAGCGTCCGCGTCAATCGCATCGCGGCCAGCGAAAGGAACAAGCAGGAGTCCAGCGTCAGCGGCGATCCCACAAAAGCCACCGCCGAGTTCGGCCGCGTCGCCATCGAGTTCAAAGCGAACGCCGCGGTCGCCCAGTACCGCGCGATGAAAGCCCCGCCCCGCGGCCAGCGCGGAGGCAGGGGAGGCGGCCGGCAGTGAGGGAGATTCCGGTGTCAGGCACCACTGACACCGGAATCTTGGTATATACTCCCGCGCATGAAAAAACCAATCAGCCGACGCATGTTTTCAAAGATGGTGGCTGGAACGTTTCTTACCGGAAGCGTGCTCGAAGCTGCCGTCCAGGAATCACGACAAACCGGAAAGTTGTCCGACGAGACCGCACTGACGCTGCTGGAGCACATGGGTTACAAGCCGACTTTGCCGGATGAGATGAAGTCCTTGAAGCCTCAGCTCGAAACCACGATTCGCCAGCTTCAAACGATTCGCGATTTTGAGTTGCCCATCGCCCTCGAACCCGCATTTGTTTTTCACGCGGACAAATAACCCGATGAATACCAACGACGCTCTTTGCACACAGACGCTCGAACAACTCTCGTCCCAGATCAAATCCGGAAAGCTTTCGCCCGTGGCGCTCACCCAGGCGTACCTCGAGCGCATTGAGGCGCTGGATCCGAAGGTGAACTGTTTCATCACGGTCACGAAAAACCTCGCGATGGAACAGGCGGAGAAAGCCGAGCAGGAAATCAAAGCCAAAAAATACAAAGGACTGTTGCACGGCATTCCGTACGCGGTCAAAGATCTGGTCGCCACCAAGGGCATCCGCACGACCTGGGGATCCCGCCTCTTCGTCAACCAGGTTCCCGATCACGACGGAGCGGTCGTGGAGAAACTTCGCGACGCCGGCGCCATCCTGCTGGGCAAGCTGAGCATGACCGAACTGGCCGGCGGCCCGCCCACTGCGGCGTTCAATGGCCCGGTTCATAATCCGTGGAAGCTCGATCATTGGACGACCGGATCATCGACGGGTCCCGGCGCGTGCGCCGCGGCATCCTTCTCGGTGTTCTCGATCGGTTCGGAAACGACGGCGTCGATTCTCGGGCCGGCGGGAGCGTGCGGGGTTGCGGGGCTGCGTCCGACTTATGGCCGCGTCAGCCGCTACGGAGCGATGCCGCTCAGCTGGACGATGGACAAGCTCGGACCGCTTTCGCGCAGCGTCTTCGACTGCGCGACCGTGTTTCAGGCGATTCACGGCGCCGATCCGCGCGATCCGACATCGGTGACTGCGCCGTTCGCTTTCGATCCGAAGGCCAGGATGTCCGGCCGGCGAATCGGCGTGGTGAAGAGGGAATGGGACCAGGTTTCCGCAAAGGCCAAACCCGCATACGAGCAGGTCATCAAGACGCTGAAAGATCTCGGATGCGATCTCGAGGAAGTCGATCTGCCCGACTACCCTTACAACATCGTTTCACGGTTCGTATGGCAGGTCGAAGGCGGCACGGTATTCGAAAGGTTTGCGCGAAAGGGCGAATTGCAGGAAGCGCTCATCAACAAGGACAAGTGGCTCGGATGGAAAGCGGCAATGTTGATACCGGCTGCCGACTACATGAAGGTTCTCCGCATCCGCCATGCGATCGTCCTCGAAACCGCAAAGATGTACCAGCGTTTCGATGCCCTGATCGCGCCGCGAAATCCAAACGGAGCGAGACTGATCGTCACCCCGCCGGCAACCAACGGTAATCCGGGCGGCGCCAATCCCGACGATCCGGCAGGCGGCGGCCCTGGCGGAGGAGGAGGCGGCGGAAATCTTGGAACGCTGGGCAATGTTGCCGGTCTTCCCGGCGTATCCGTGCCCTGTGGATTCACTTCGGATGGACTTCCGATGGCCCTTAACTTTGTCGGTGCCCCGATGACGGACGGGAAGATTCTCGAAATGGCCTATGCGTACGAACAGGCGACCAACTGGCACGAACGCCGTCCGGCCTTCGCAGACTGACTTCGCTCTCCCGGGCGCCGGCGAAACCGGCGCCCTCCCCTTCGCCGTCATGCACAAGAATCACAAAACGAAGGAATCTGTTCCCGATCTCAGCTTTTCGGTGAGAAGTACCCCTGTCTGTGGCGAGGCGGGTCCAGCTTTGCCGGCCCGCCTTTCGGGGGCGTCACCACGACCTTGACTTCCCGCCATGCGCCGTCGTTCGCGGTGGATTTCGATGTGTAACCGATCGTGTAACGGTTTCGCAGTTCGTGAGCGATCTGCTTACAGATCTCTTCGATTTCATCGAGCGCTTTCGGGAAATAGGCCGTTCCGCCGGTCGCGTCGGCGAGTGCGGCGAGCATCTGCTGCGCTTTTTTTCCGGGTGGTGCGCGAAACAATCCCCGGGGAGAGTTATCTTCGCCGAGGCCGATGGCATACAGCGTCACCTTCGATTCCTTCAGATGTTTGAGCACGTCGTCGTAGGAGGACCGGCTCCGATTGTCGACACCGTCGCTGATCAGCAGCAGGACCTTGGTTTCCTGCCGGCCTTCCTTCATGACTTTATCGACTGAGAGTTGGATCGCGTCGTAGAGCGCGGTTTCTCCGCGGGAGTCAAGCCTGTCCAGAGCGTCCATGAGGTTGCCGATACTGCCCGTGAATTCCTGTTCGACATGCACGGCGTCGTCAAAGTTGACGATGAATGTCTGGTCTTCCGGATTGCCTTCCCGAACGAAGCTAAGCGCCGCGTTGTTCACGCGCTCGCGTTTGTTCCGCATGCTGCCGCTGTTGTCGATGATAAGGCCGAGACTGAGCGGCGAGTCGTCGCGTTTGAAAAGGGTGATGTCCTGAAGAATCTTGTCTTCAAAAACCTGGAAGTTGTCCTTCGCAAGGTTGGTTACAACATTGCCGTCCTTATCGTGAATCGTCACCGGAATCCGGACGGGCGCCGTGTCCACCCTCGCTTGCGCCAGCGCCAGGAGAAGCAGAGTAATGTGAAGCGGCTTCATGGCGGATCACTGTAAGGCCAAACGCATATCCTGACAACTTCATAGCGGCGGCCGGCGAGTATCCGCCGGCGGTCATGGACCGCGCCCGCAAATGAAGGCAGTTCCTTCGGTAAGCAAAGACGACGGCCGCCGTCTACGGCGCGCAGAGGCTGGAGTTTCGACCGGAAGGTCAGTGGCTCATCGCGTAAACAATGACGTTGGTCAGGAACTTGAAGGCATAGGTGGAATACCTCGACGGATAAGTGGGATCGTCGGCCCATTCGAGTCCGTCACCGAGGTCGGTATTCCACGCCATGAGGATGCAGACGCGTCCGGTGCTGTCCCGGACGGCAAAGACTTTTGGGATCCGGCCGGTCGGACCATTTTCCCATTGATCGCACTCCGGGCATCGGGCGATGCCGTCATTGGTCACCTGGATGATCGCATCAATGTTGTAGACGGCCTGAAACAACGGGTGGGACGTGTCGAGCTCCACAAGCGATGCCCCCGGCATCACGCGGCGGATCTGATCGGCAAACTGGTTGAACTCGTCTTCGCCGTGGAAATCATCTGCGAACCAGAAACCTCCGCGATCCAGATACTCGCGCAGATTGGCGGCGTCTTCCGGTCCAAGGAACATCTGTTCCGGCTCGACCGAATAAATCAGCGGGTAGTTGAAGATATCCGGGCTTGAAGGTTCCACGAGAGCGGGCTCACCCACTTCCATATTGGTATAACGCTTCGCCAGCAGCGTCAGATGTTTGTCCATCGACGGATAGTCGGTGTACCAGTTTTTGACATACTCCGGGTTGCCGCCCGAGTATTTCATTCGGGCAAAACGGAACTTGGGGGTTCTCTCTGCGGCGGGAATGGCGGGACGGTCTGGAAACAATCGCTTTAGCTTGTCAGCGGACGGAGCGGCCGACAGGATTGTCGCGATACCGGCGAATGTAAGACCGAACCTCAGCCATCTGGCATTCATGATCCGAATCCTTCGCTATTCGAATAAGCACTTCAGTTGCCGTTAGCTAGTTTCTTGTGTTTTCAACTCGGCTGCCCGTACCATCGGTGCTTCGGAATCGTGGTTCGCTCTCAAGTTCGATCGTTCGGAAAAGGAGAAATATGAAAAAACTGATGGTGTTGTTCGCCGTTCTGTCACTTGGAATATCCGTCGTTCTGGCCGCTCAGAATCCCCCGGCCCCGCCGCCGGCCGCCGGCGCCGCAGCCCGGGGCGCCGGCGCGGGCCAGCGTGGTCCGCAGGTCCCTCCGGCGACGGGCCCGATGCTCGATATTGCGAACAAGATTGCAGAGGCGATCAACAAGCAGGACGCCGCAACCCTGACCAAAATGCTTGCGCCGGATTGCGTTTACCTTGATGAAGACGGGCATTCTCCTGCGGTGGCACGCTGGGTAACCGCATTGACGTCGGGCACTCCCCCGAAAAAAATCGAAATCTCCGGAACGCACGGTCAGATGTACAACGATACCGGTTGGGTTTCATTCAACTATGTCGTTGGAGAGACGTTTCAGGACAAGCCGAAGAACGTCCGTGGCACCGCCAGCATCGTTGTGAAGAAAGCAGCGAATGGCGAATGGCTCCTCCAAATGATCCACGGCGCTCTTTACCAGAAGGTCGCCGGACTGACGGACGGCCAGTAGCACGTGTGAAAGAATTGGCGCCCGCCAATTCTTTCACGCCTTCTCAATCCTCCAAATCCCCCGCGCACTGCCCTCCCCTGTCAGTAAATGAAAATGTCCGCTTGTATGCGCATTCAGCGACCAATCAGCAACCGAGTCGGTCGAGGCCGCGGTGATGGTAACTATGAGTCGCAAGATTCCCAAAAGTTGTTTGGCCGGTTTGTTCGCCGTGATTGCGTTGTGCACGCTAGGTTTGAGCGATGCCTATGCGACCACGAAGATGATGCCCAACCGAGACGCGCTCTCTGGAACTCCAGTGGTCGTTTGGGGCAACACGACGCTGCCTCCCGGCAGTTCCTGCGTGTTTGAGTTCAGCGACCTCACGACTCAGGCCTGCTCAGTGGTTGCTGGTTCACAATCCTACATTGCAACCACGAAGACCTTTGCTACGGCCCTGCCTCAGGCGGCCTTCACGGCCAAATTGAAGGTGGGTACCGAGGAGGCGACGAGCACGATTGCGGTATCCAATGACAGTTTCCTCACGGCGGATCAGAAACTTGAGGTTGACACGAGCATCGCGATCGAAAACGGACTTCGTTACCTGTATTACAGTGCTGTGAATCGCGAGAATCTTCACGATGGCGTTGTAGATAATGTCAACTGGACCGTGGCGACCGGTTGGGACGCGGCGTCATTTACGTCGATGGCCGTTCTGGCTTTTGAAAACCACGGCCATACGGTAACGACCAATGACATCTACGCGCCACTGGTGCAGGGCGGATTGAATTATGTTTTTCTGAACCTGACGGCTGTTAACGTAACCGGGCAGGCAGCGGGAGACCCGTGCGCAGGTATCGGCGCTGCGCCCTGTTCCGCCCTGTACCACGGCACGTACGACCCTGGATACTCGGACGCGGTTCTCTTGCTTGCGATTGCAGGAAGCGGCGAGCCCAACCGCGTAGCCACGGTGGGCGCCGGCACGACCGGGAATACCTATTTGACGATCGTCCAGCGGCTTGTGGCAGCGATTGCTTATTCGCAGGCGGACTCGGGGACCTATCGAGGGGGCTGGAGATATGGGTTTAACGATAACCAGTCGGATGGCTCTGCGATCGGGTGGAACGTCCTTGCCCTATTAGACGCACAAGCCTTCGGCGCCACTATTCCAGGCTTTGTCGACAACGAGCTTGAACTCGAAATCAAAAGGACCACGAACGCAAACGGCGCACTCGGTTACACCTCGACCGAAGCAGAAATGACGCGAGCCGGCATTCGTCTCCAGGCATTGAACTTCCGCGGGTTGGGATTGAGTGACACCAACGGAGTCACAACGATAACACCGCAGACAACCGTCAATTACCTCAACGCCAATTGGAACAACGGTGCTGGCAGTTGCAGCGGCAACGGTAACAAAGGTTGCATTTACGCGATGTTCAATTCCTTCAAGGGGCTGAAGCTGTATGCCGTCACGACTCTGCCGAATGTAACTCGTGCAGATAAGGATTGGCATAAGGATTATAAGGGTTTCCTGGTAACCTCGCAGCTCAGCGGGAACTCGACAACGGGCGGGAATTGGGACTTGGCCTGGTGTTGCGGCGACCCTGGGACCTGGTATCAGAATATCGCTGGCGACACCGCCCTATCTCTGTTGATCCTATCGGCAACACCCCTCATCCTACCGACGAACCTCACGTTAACTCCGCCCGACGACACAAATCTCTTTGGTGAGAATCACACGGTCACCGCCACTGCGACGAGCGCTGGCGGCACTGGGGTTCCTGGGGTGACAATCACATTCGATGTACTCAGTGGTCCGAGCGGGAGCGTGACAATCGGTACAGCCCAGACGGATCAGAATGGGAATGCCAGTCTTACGTACACCTACAACGGTCCCAATACCGGTACGGACGTTATTCGCGCGCGAATTGGAAACAGCGTGATTTCCAATACGGTCAATAAGACGTGGAAGTCTCCGAATAACCCGCCAGTGGCGAAGGTGAAGGACATAACGGTAATCGCGGATGGCAATTGCCAGGGCGCCGGAAGCATCGATGACGGTTCGTTTGATCCGGATGGCGACCCAGTTACGATCACGATGGTGCCGCCGGGGCCGTACCCGTTGGGTACAACCTTGGTCACGTTGACGATTACCGATAGCAAGGGTGCGTCGGCATCGGCGACGGCAAAGGTGACCGTGGTCGACAAGACGCCGCCGACTTTGAGCGCGAATCCGGCGAAGAAGGAGCAGGCGACAGCGGCCGGAACGTCGTTCTCGATGGCCGACTTCAATGTCTCAAGCGCCGACGCGTGCAGTCCCCCGGTCACCGTGACCAGTAATCCGCCGTTGCCGGCAACGTTCCCACTGGGTGCGACGACGGTGACGTTCACGGCGACGGATGCGGCAGGCAACAGCACCACCGGGACCGCTACCGCTACGGTCGTCGACACGACGAAGCCGGCGATCACCCCCGCGCTGACCTCGACAACGCTGTGGCCGGTGAATCACGACATGGTTCCGGTGGGCAGCATTGGAGTCAGCGATATTTGCGACGCGAAGCCGGTGATCGGCATGTCGATCACACAGGACGAGCCGCTGAACACGACCGGTGACGGCAACTTTCAGCCGGATGCAGCGGTCACTTTCAATGGAAACACCGCCAGTATTGGTCTGCGCAGGGAACGGCAGGGTAACGCGGACGGACGAGTCTACCTCCTGAGGCTGACGGCAACCGATGCCTCGGGCAACACCAGCTACTCCTGCTCGGCAGTGACGGTGAGCAAGTCGCAGAGTAACGCGGACAAGAATTCCGTCGCCGCTCAAGCGGCAGCAGCCGTTGCAGCCTGCAACGCCAACGGAACGGTTCTACCGTTCAGTTCCACCGTTGGGCCGATCGTAGGACCAAAGCAGTAGACTGGGTCTTCCAAAGATTCCAGTCGACTAATGCGGAAGGGAATTCCGGAATCTCGGAATTCCCTTCCGCGTTTATGCTTGAATGCCGGAATTCTTTATTCGGCTGAGACTGAATCCACTCTCCATCAATTACTCCGGCAGGGAAATGTACTTCGACAATATACATCGAGCGCCGCACGGATCCGGAGTTCCTTCAGGCCATCAAGGCGGGCAAGAGCATCGTCCCGATCAAAGGGTCTCGCCAGATGGGAAAGACGTCGCTGCTGGGACGCGGATCGCAATTGGCGCGAATTGAAGCTTCGTCACGCCACGACCGATTCTCAAAAGATCGGGTCTTCACAACTCGCGTCCGAGAGTCGTTAGACGAGTCGCAACGGATTTCCCGGCCATCCTGGTTTCCGTCTCCCTGAGACTAACCGCGTCTTCACCTGCGACGGGAGGCAAGCTTCTCCACTTTCGCTCTCAGATCGGCTATCGCAACCGCCTCCGCCCATTCGTTGAGTACATATGACTTTTCGCCGGGATGAACAACAAACACGCGTTTCAATTGCAGGTCATCGTGCGCCACGTTCAACGATTTTGTGATACCGGGCGCATCGGCATACTTGAATTCGAAGCCGTACCGTCTCCCGTTTAAAAAAAGAAGGAGGTCCAGTTCCGCTCCACCCTGCGTGTTCCAGAAATATGCCTCGCGATCGCCGGCGATCCTAAGCACCTCCTCCAGGGCGAATCCCTCCCAGGACGCACCGAGCTTGGGATGCGATTCCAGTGCTGCAAAAGAAGCGATACCCAGCAGTTCGTGTAACAGACCGCTGTCGCGCAGGTACACCTTCGGGGATTTCACCTGCCGTTTGCTGATGTTTTCGAACCATGGAGGTAATTGCCGCATGACGAAAGCACCGCAAAGGATGTCGAGGTGCCGCTTGACCGTCGTGTGCGCTTCCCCGAGTGAGCGGCCGATCTCTGAAGCGTTCCAGATCTGGCCGTGATGATGCGCCACCATGTTCCAGAACCGCCGGAGCGCCACCGGCGCGACTTGCACACCGAAACGCCGCAGGTCCCGCTCGAGAAAAGTCTGAATGAAATCGGACCGCCAGCGCCGGCTCTCGACATCGGATGCGGCCAGAAAGGAGCGCGGAAATCCTCCGCGCCACCAGAGCGAGCGGAGGGATGCTTCACCCGCTTCGGATAAGTCGAATCCGGACATTGGGACAATCGCCACACGTCCCGCGAGCGACTCCGAGGCGCCCGCGGCCAATTCGGGCGACGCGCTACCCAACACCAGGAATCGTGCCGGCAATGGTCGCCGGTCCGCCAGCACCCGCAGAATGGCGAAGGATGGCTCTGGCGCTTGCCGCAACTCGCCGCGAGTCTGGAATCCGGATGGGCATTGGCGCGAAGCCGCCGGACGTATTTCGATGCCGTTATTCGTAAAGAATCACACCCAAAACGTGACGTCCGTGCAGATATTGGTAGAATAGCCAGCGCATGAAATGGAGGACTGAACAATGAACCAGACACGCATTATCGTCGCTGCACTATCTGTACTGATTGGTGGTTTTGCTTTGATCGCACAGGAGCCGCCTCGTGGCGGAGCCGCGCCGCAGCGGGGCGCGCAGGCTGCTCCACAACCGATGAGCTTCTTTGTGACCAGCGCCGGCAAAGGCGATGGCGCAAACTACGGCGGACTGGACGGGGCGGACGCCTACTGCCAGAAACTCGCGACGGACGCCGGCCGCGGTGCGGCCACATGGCGCGCGTACCTGAGCACTCAGGGCCCGAACGCCGTCAACGCCCGCGATCGGATCGGGGCTGGTCCGTGGTACAACGCGCGGGGCCAGCGGGTTGGGATGAACGTGGCCGAGCTTCACGGCGATACGATCGAACAGGCGCGCATCGGGAATGCGCTGGGCAAGCAGTTCTCGCTGACTGAAAAGAACACGGTCGTCAACGGCGTCGGCGACACGCCGAATCAACACGACATCCTCACGGGTTCGCAGCCGGACGGCCACGCCTATACCGACGCCAACGATCACACGTGCACCAACTACACCAGTAACGCCGACGGCCGCGGTTCCGCGCAACTCGGCCATTCCGACAAGCAGGGCGGCAACAACAGCTCCTGGAACTCGACTCACGGCAGCCGCGGCTGCAGTCAACCGAACCTGGTTCAAACCGGCGGCGCCGGTCTGCTGTACTGCTTCGCCGTCCAGCCATAAACCTGGTAACGCGATACCAATCATATCCGCGAGCTGTAAAAGAAATTCAAAGGCTGCCTCGAACGGGCAGCCTTTGATTCACCTCACGGCGGTCTTCGCCCGGTTCATCACCCGACGTTTGCCAGAAGCGTTCTTCCCGCCCGCGCACCACAAGGTAATCGGAGGGCCGCCCGCCTTCCTTCCTCTTGTGATCCTTAGCCGCACGGTCCCTTGACATGACCGAAGCTCGGTGTCAGATTCGTGCCGTCTCGGGGCTTTGCACAAAAAGTCGCAGGACGAAGGAATTTCCCCGCCTTGGCCAAGGCGGGGTGCCGCGGAGCGGCGGGGCGGTTCGTTCAACAGAATAACAACACCACCCCGGCGCTTCGCGCCACCCCTCCTCGCTGAGGAGGGGAAAACGCATTTCCTCGACTTCTCTTCACCGCCGAACCGACTTTTTGTGCAAAGCCCCGTCCCGGAGAAAACCAAATTCTTGAGGTGGAGTTCACAACATGGGCGAACAAGACATCAGCCGTCGTGACTTTATTCGGCTCACTGCCGCTGCCGCCGCAGGAGCCACCGCGTTTCCGGGTGTTGCCGGTTCCGAATCGGCGTACGCCCCTGGCGATGAACTGGCAAGACTGACCATCGCGGAAGCATCGAAAAAGATTCGTGCGGGTGAAATGACGTGCACGGAACTTACCCAGGCGTGCCTCGACCGGGCGAAGGTGTACAACCCGAAGGTGAACGCGTACATCACGATCATGACCGAAGAGGCGCTGGCTCAGGCCAAACAGCTCGATACGGAGGCCAAAGCGGGCAGGTTTCGAAGCCCGCTTCACGGGATTCCGATCGCGTTAAAGGACAACATTGACACGGCGGGCACGCGCACCACAGGGGGGAGCGCGGTGTTCGACGACCGAGTTCCGGACGAAGATGCCGATTGCGTGAGGCGCCTGAAGGAAGCCGGCGCCATCATTATCGCCAAAGCCGGACTCCAGGAATTCGCGATGGGCGACAGCTCGGCGTCCACGTATTTCCGGCCGGTCCGGAACCCGTGGGCGCTGGACCGGATTCCCGCCGGATCGTCCGGCGGTTCAGGCGCCTCCGTGATTGCCGACATGACGCTGGGCGCACTCGGGACCGACACCGGCGGATCCATAAGAATGCCGGCGTCCTATTGTGGAATCGTCGGCCTGAAACCCACGTACGGATTGGTTTCCATTCGCGGCATCATTCCCCGCACCTATTCCCTCGATCATTGCGGCCCGATGACGAAGACCGCCGAAGACGCCGCGATGCTCCTTGCGGGAATCGCCGGCTATGACAAACACGACGTGGCCAGCGTGGAGCATGCCCGGGAAGACTACGTCGCGGCGTTGAAGCAGCCTGTCAACCAATTGCGGATCGGCGTACCGCGCGCTCCATTTTTCGACTTCCTGGATGATGACACCGGCAAAGCGGTGGAAGAGGCGATCCGTGTGGTCACTCGTCTCACGCGAAGCGTGAAAGACATGCATCTGCCTGCTCCGGGCAAGTACTCCAGGGCCTACTTCGACGGTGAGATCGAGGCGTTCCATTGGGAATGGTATCAACGGAAATCCGGAAGCTATTCCCTCAATCAGCGGCGCACCATCGAAGCGGCGCATCGCCGGTTGAACGATGTGGCGAGTGAGAACTGTTCGAACCGCGTGGTCGACTACATCAAGGCGCAGTGGGAGCTCCAGCGGCTTCGCAAGACGATTGACGATTCCTTCGCCAATTACGACCTGGTCGTTCTTCCGACCATGCGCGTGATTCCGGAAACCATCGACGCAGCCTTGCAGCGCGAAGAGAACACGGGGAACGAAACCGAGCCGTTCCAGGCGTCGAATTGCGTTCCGTTCAACACTTTCGGAATCCCGGCGGTTTCGATTCCCTGCGGATTTTCAGCGAACGGCCTGCCGATTGGCTTGATGATCGCCGGTCCGCGGTTCTCCGAAGGCCGGGTGCTCGCCCTGGCCACCGCGTACGAAAGGGCGACCGAGTGGCACACGAGGCGCCCGCGTCTCAGCCCGGATATGCCGGTTCCACCCGTGAAGCGGAAGGATGGGAGAGGCTGAGTAATCGGCTCGACATCGGAGGCATTATGGCATCGTGTGTTTCGAAGCGGATTGCATGCTCGGTTCTGCTCATCCTGTCGTCGATCTCATTCACCACCGCACAGCAATACAGTCCGAACCTGTTCGGCGAGATGCGATGGCGGCACATCGGCCCGTATCGCGCGGGCCGGACCAAGGCTGCGACCGGCATCGCGAGCCAGCCGAACGTTTTCTATATTGGCGTCAATAACGGCGGTGTATGGAAGACGACGGACTTCGGGCGCACCTGGAAACCCATCTTTGACGATCAGCCTACCGGCTCCATCGGTTCGATTGCCCTGGCGCCATCGGACCCCAACACTATTTATGTCGGAAGCGGCGAGGGATTGCAGCGGCCGGATCTTTCCGTCGGCGACGGCATTTACAAATCCACCGATGCCGGAAAAACGTGGACCCATCTGGGACTTCGAGACGGCCAGCAGATTCCGGAAATCATCGTCGATCCGATAAATCCCAACAGGCTCTTCGTTGCGGTCCTCGGCCATCCTTACGCGGCGAACGAGGAGCGCGGCGTGTTTCGATCCACCGATGGAGGGCGGACATTTCAGAAAGTCCTCTACAAGGATGAAAACACCGGCGCATTCGATCTCGAATTCGACCCCGCGGACTCCAACACCATCTACGCAACGCTCTGGGAATCGCGTCAGGGGCCCTGGGAAAACGGCGTGTGGAGCGGAACCAACGGCGGAATCTTCAAGTCGGTGGATGGCGGAAATACATGGGCGAAGTTGACAAAGGGCTTGCCTGCGGACCCCGACGGAGTGGTTCTGGCGGAATTGGCGGTCGCGCCTTCCAGTCCCAGGCGTCTCTACGCCACCGTCAACTCTGCTCGCGGATCCGGCACGGGCATCTACCGTTCCGACGATGCCGGCGACAACTGGACGCGCATCTCCACCGACAATCGACCGATGGCGCGCCTCAGCGAGGAATCGCCGGCGGTGGATCCGAAGAACCCGGATATCGTTTATATCGCGGCCGTCGTGACCTGGAAATCCACCGATGGCGGCCGCACCTGGAACGCGTTTCGCGGAGCGCCGGGCGGAGACGATTATCAGCGGGCATGGATCAATCCCAATAATCCCGACATCCTGATTCTCTCCAGCGATCAGGGCGCCGTGATCACGGTCAACGGCGGAGAATCCTGGAGTTCCTGGTATAACCAGCCGACAGCGCAGATGTACCACGTCATGACGGACAACGCCTTCCCCTACCGGGTCTGCAGCGGCCAGCAGGAGTCCGGCTCCGCCTGCGTTTCGAGCCGGGGCGACGACGGCCAGATCACCTTCCGGGAATGGCGTCCCGTTGGCGTCGAGGAGTACGGCTATGTTGCCCCGGACCCGCTCAATCCCGACCTCGTCTACGGCGGGAAGGTTACGCGCTACAACCGGCGCACCGGCCAGACAAAAAACGTCACGCCAAAACCGGTTCGGCCCGCCGACTTCCGCACGCTTCGGACAGCGCCCCTCGTGTTTTCGATGGCGGACCCGCGAGTGATGTTCTTCGGGTCCAATAAGGTTTGGAGAACGGCGGACGGGGGCGAAAGCTGGAAGGAAATCAGCCCGGACCTGACGCGGAAAACATTCGAGGTGCCGCCGACGATCGGAAAGTACAGGCCGGCGGATTCGGCGAAAGCCACGCAGCGCGGCGTGGTTTACACGATCGCTCCGTCGTACGTCGACATCAACCGTATCTGGGCCGGCACGGACGACGGCTTGATTCACACCACCGCGGATGGCGGACTCCACTGGACCGATGTCACGCCGCCCCAACTCACTCCGTTTTCGAAAGTGTCTGTCATCGATGCCGGCCGCTTCGATCCGCTGACAGCGTTCGCGGCAATCAACACGCTTCGTCTGGACGACATGAAGCCGCACATTTACCGCACGCACGACGGCGGCAAAACCTGGATGCCCATCACGAACGGTCTTCCGGATTTCGGACCCGCCGATGTGGTACGGGAAGATCCGAAGAGGAAAGGATTACTGTACGCGGGAACGGAACGGCACGTGGCCGTGTCTTTTGACGATGGCGACCATTGGCAGTCACTGCGTCTCAACATGCCGGCCACCTCTGTTCGCCTTCCTTTTCAAACCGCAAACGGCCATTCGTTTCAAGTGGAACAAAAACACGGACACACCTCTTCCACCGGACGAGCCCGCCGGTCCGAATCCGCCGGACGGCGCGATCATCGATTACGTATTGAAGGCTTCCGCCACCGGCCCGGTGGCGATTGAGATTCTGGATTCGGCGGGTAGCCGGGTCCGCCGTTACTCCAGCGCGGATCCGACTCCGGCGGTCGATTTGCGAACGCTCACCGTACCGCCGTACTGGGTCCGGCCCGCCCAGGTGCTTTCAACGGCCGCCGGAATGCACCGGTTCCTGTGGGACTTGCACTACACACCGTTGCCGGCCGGGCAGCCGAATTACCCGATCTCCGCGATCTACATGAACACGGCTCCGGGCCTGAATTCGCCGTGGGTGCCTCCGGGGCAGTACGCCGTAAGGCTGACGGTCGAGGGCAAGAGTTACACACAGCCGCTCACCGTAAAGATGGATCCCCGCGTGAAAACGCCCGTCCCCGGTATCACGCAGCAGTCGATGCTTTCGAAGGCCCTCTACGACGGCGTACTTCAGGCGCAATCCACGCTCCAGCAACTCCGCTCCCTGCGCGCGCAGTTGAACGCCATTCCTCAGGGCGCCGTTTTAGACGCAATCCAGGCTTTCGATACAAAAGCTGCCGCACTCGAAGGCAGCGCAGGAGGTCAGCGCGGCGGAGAACCCGGCCGCGACACACTCTCGACGATCGGCGGGACTCTGACTCCATTGCTGGCAATGCTCCAGGCTTCCGATGATGCGCCCACCACCCAACTCGCCGCAGCCGTAGCGGAACGCCGCCGGGCTCTCGAGTCACTGGTGTCCCGATGGAATTCCCTGAAAGGTATCGATCTCACGAACCTGAATTCGAAACTGTTGCAGGCCGGCCTTGCCCCGTTGAAGCCCTGATCCTCGCCGTGGCGGACAATACCCCGGCGCTTCGCGCCGCCCCTCTTGAGGAACTGGCCTGTTTGAGAGGGTCCTCCACCTTGAGGCTGTGCTGTATGGCACGGCTATTCCAGGCATTGCGAAAAAAACCACTGTTTGAGAGGGCCCCCACCTTGAGGCAGTGTTGTCCCAATAAGGCGAGATCGAGGAGAAGCGTTTTCCCGCAGCGGTTCGGAATGGGCGCCGCGCTCGGTGAGTCCCAATAAGGCGAGATCGAGGAGAAGCGTTTTCCCCTCCTCGACGAGGAGGGGTGGCGCGAAGCGCCGGGGTGGTGTCCGCTAATTTCTGCCGCCGACCTGGGCGAGTGCGGCGATCTTTTTCGTCAGTGAGGAGACTGGCACTTGTTCCAACGCTTGCCACTCGAAGCCGTCGTGCGGACCCAGAGGGCCGGTAAACACGCTGACGTCCAGCCGGTGATGGGTGATGGTGTGCCGGCAGGAGCCTGTTTGCTTGAATTCACCCGGAGGGAGTTCGGTGAACGTCGGGAACTCCCACATACCGTCTGATGGCTTCATCAGGTAGCGGCCGCGCCGCTTGTGAACCACCGCGAAAAGGTGGACATGAACGGTATCGGGACGTTTCCTGACGGGTGGAATCCGGTCCTGCATTCCGGTCTTGAAAGCCACGCACGCGCTCCGGATCGGGCACAGCAGGCAACGGGGCGCCTTGAATGAGCAGACTTTTGCGCCGAGTTCCATGATGGCCTGATTGACCGACCTCGGCTCTCCGCTGCACGCGATCTGTTCCGCAGCCGCCCACAGACCTTTCGGGTTTTCCTCCGTCCACCCGCATATCCGTGAAAGAACGCGCCGGACATTTCCGTCCACGACCGGAAATGGTTTGTTGAAGGCGATACTCAGAATCGCGCCCGCCATGTACGGGCCGACGCCGGGAAGCGCAATGAGCGCGTCATAGTCGGACGGCACTCTTCCGTCGTGACGGGCGGCCACGATTCGCGCAGCCGCCAGAAGGTTTTTTGCCCGACGGTAGTAGCCAAGCCCGGCCCACAACTTCAGCACCTCGGACTCTTCGGCGCCGGCGAGTGACTGGAGGGAAGGGAACCGCGCGATGAATCGTTCGTAGAAAGGCAATGCCGTTTCGACCTGCGTCTGCTGAAGCATGGCCTCCGAAACCCAGACATGATACGGATCGTAGGTTTCGCGCCACGGCAGCGGCCGGCGGTTCTCTTCAAACCACCGGACCAGGAGTTCCGCAAAGGGACCTCCCCAGGGCGCCGTCAACAATGCGTGTTTTTTTCGTCCCGGCGCAAGGTCCGCTCCTGTTCCAGGAGGGGAGTTGATGGTCATTATCTGAGGACGAGTTCGGCGGAGCCCTTCATCTCGGTTTCAAGCCGTTTGATCTCGACCAGGTGTCCCGGATTGAACGCGAGTGACGGGTAATAACAGTTGCTTTCGTGCGTGCAGAAGCACCCATTGGCGACGGTTTCACGGCGTCCTTCCATTGCAGGTGAATACCAGAGTTTGGAGAAGTCCCAGTCATAGTCGCGCAGGTTTCCAACCGGCGCGAGGATTTCGCAACTCGAAATCGTGCCCTCGTCATAGATGACCGCGCCCGCGGTTCCGGCGAAGCATTGGAGCTGCGGGCGGCCTTCAAAGGCGGTCTTCGCGATCAGTTCGTGCATATAGATATCGACAGCGGCCTTGAAGAATCCGGCATCGCCGGAATAGTTGTTCTTGATCAGGGCCTGCCGGGAGTCCTCGCTGATCAGGTGCGACAGCTTGTCGTACCGCGACTTGTCGATGTCGAGTTCATGCGGCACGGCCGAAGGCGGCCGGATGTAATTGACGTTGACCTTGTCCGGCTTCAGTTCGTGTTTCAGGAAGCTGTACCACTCGAAGATTCGATCCTGGTTGCTGTTCATGAAACACGTGCACGTCTGGATGTCCAGGCGCGGAAATTCCTTTTTGATCTGTTGAAGCTTGCGGGCCGTGTCGGTCGCGATATCCCAACTGCCCGGCTTCTGCCGGATTTTCTCGTGCTCTTCTTTGAGACCGTCGATTCCCAGCGCCACGGTGACGTTCAGGTCCGGGCACTCTTCGAGGATGCGCGTGACGTCCGGAATAATGCGCTGCTGGATCTGACCGTTCGACATCAGATAGATCGATTCCAGTTTGTTGTTCGTGTAGAAGGCCCGCGCAACTTCGGGGAGGTCCTTCCGGGTAAACGGCTCCCCGCCGGCGATGATGAGGACGCCGAGGTTGGCGCCAATCGTCTCGCTGATCCGCTCGATGTTCCGCGTGGTCATCTGCAGCTTTTTGCGGGGTTTGTCGTCCAGTTCGTCCGTAAAAAAGCAGTGCACGCACCGCATATCGCAGACGGAAGTGACCAGTATGTTCAGCAGAATCGGCGCAAACGGCCGGCCAGTCGCCATCAGGGCGTACCGCTTCAGTATTTCTTTGTGGTGAAAATCCATGGCAAGGGAACCGAGTATACCTCAGTTCTGATTAGACGGGGGGCTCAACGGCGCGTAGTAGCCGGGCTTGCTGCGCCAGGTCAGTTTGTTCGCGGCTTTCGGAGAATTGATGGTTACCCGGACGTCGCGCCAGGTGCCGTCGAGTTTGGTGTTGGTGGGTGTGTAACCGATGGTGTACCGGTTTCGCAGGTCGTGAGCGATCTGTTTACAGAGTTCCTCGACCTCGTCCAGGGTTTTGGGGAAGTAAGCGACGCCGCCGGTGGCTTCGGCGAATTGTTCCAGAACCTGGCGGGCCCTCTTTGAAGGAGGCGCTTTGAAGAGACCGCCGCGTTGATCGTTGTCCTCGAGAAGTCCGATGGCGTAGACAGTGACTTTCGACTCCTTCAGGCGTTTCAGCACATCCTCGAACTTGTATTTGCTCGTGTTGTCTTCGCCGTCGCTCACCACGAGCAGGGCCTTGCTGTCGCGCTTTCCTTCTTTCACGACCTTGTCGACGGAAAGGTAGATGGCATCGTAAAGTGACGTTTCGCCGCGCGTGTCGAGGTTGTCGAGTGCGTCGACCAGGTCGCCGATGCTGCTGGTGAATTCCTGTTCGAGGTAGGCGGAATCATCGAAGTTAACGATGAATGTCTCGTCTTCCGGGTTGCTGTCGCGAACAAAAGAAAGCGCCGCGCTGTTCACGCGCTCGCGTTTGTTGCGCATGCTGCCGCTGTTGTCGATGACGAGTCCGAGGCTGAGTGGAACGTCCTCGTGTTTAAAAAGCGTGATCAGCTGCTGGACCTTGTCTTCGAAGACCTGGAAGAGATCTTTCGTCAGGTTGTTGACCGGACGCCCGTCCTTGTCGTGAACGGAGACTGGAACCTGAATGAGTGTGGTGTCGACCTTGAGGACGAAGTCTTTGTTCCCCTGCTTCTGAAGGTCTGATGGTTGCTGCGGCGTTTGCGCGAGCAGCAGAACGGAAAACGAGAGCGCGATGGTTGCGATGGCGATTAAGCGCGACATGAGAACAAACGTCTACTTCTCAATTCCAGGTTCGGCGGCGTAATACCCGCTCTTGGAGCGAACGTTCAGGGGGCCTACACCCTTTGGCCCGTCCACCTTCACGCGGATTTTGCGCCACTTGCCGTCCTTGGTCTCGTTGGACGACTTGTAGCTGAGAACGTACTGGTTCTTCAGTTCGACGGCGATCTTGGTGCAGATGTCTTCGAGATCGTAAACGGAGTCCGGGAAAAACGCATGCCCGCCGGTGAGGTCCGCAAGTTCCTCAATCATGGCGCGGCCCGAGCGTCCGGCGCCCAGTTGAGAATTCCAATCGTTGGTGATGCCGATGGCGTAGATCTGAACGTCCTGTTCTTTCACGAATTCTCTGACGTTTGAAAACGTGTACCGGCTGCGATTATCCTCACCGTCGGTGATGAGAAGGAGAGCTCTTTTGGGGTTCGTGCCTTCCTTGAGTTTTTCCAGGCTCAGGTAAACCGCGTCGTACATGGCGGTCATGCCCTTCGTGGTCTCGAAAACCAGTTTGTTCTGGAGGCGCGAAATGTCTGTCGTGAAGTCTTCGGTCATCTCGGGCCGGTTGGAAAAAACTTCGAGGAAGTATTCGTCTTCGGGACTTCCGGTTTTCAGGAAGGTGACCGCCGCGTCGCGGGCGGTTCCGATCTTTTCCTTCATGCTTCCGCTGATGTCGAAAACGAGTCCGAGGCTGAGCGGAACGTCTTCGGCGGTGAAGTACTCGATCTTCTGTTCCAGCTTGTCTTCCCAGACCTTGAAATGTTCCTTGTCCAGGCCCGTGATCACCCGGTTCTGGTTGTCGGTCACGGTGGCGTTGACGGTCACCAGTTCGACATCTACCTTGATGCTCCGTGGCGCGTCGGGATTCTTTTGTTTTTCCTGGTTCTGAGCGAACACACCGAGACTGACGAGTGTAACCAACAGCAAGCCTGCTCCTACAATGCTGCTCATCTTAAGAGTCATAGACCCTCTCTTTGGGTTGTCAGAACCTGGGGGGAGGCTCAGTCGGCTCATTATATTGACGCCGTGGTTTCAACCCAAACATTTTCGCAATTTATCCGAGCAACTGACTTGCCAAGCCGCCGAGAAGTTTTGATCGCCGGTCGGGACCTCTTTTGGCCCCCGCCCGATATCAGCTTTCCACCAAGTTGTTCGAAAGCGTCATGCTATATTGAAACGGGCGTTAATGAATCAGACCGCCATAGCTATCATCCCTGCAAGGCTTGCTTCCACCCGTCTCCCCCGAAAACTGATTGCCGAAATCGAAGGTAAAACGCTCATAGAACACGTCTACCGGCGTGTGGAGCAGGCGCGGCTCGTGGACCGGATCCTGGTGGCGACGGGAGATGTCCGGATCGCTGAAATTGTCGAGGGTTTTGGAGGCAAGGCGGTGATGACTCGTCCGGACCATCAAAGTGGTACCGACCGGATAGCCGAGGCCGCCGGAGGGATGGATCCGGATACCCTCATCGTGAACGTCCAGGGTGACGAACCCTTGATCGAACCGTCCGTCATCGACCAGGCGGTGTCCGCGGCCCGGCTGCGCGACGCGGAAATGGTCACTTTAATGACGCGGATGACGGATCCATCGGAGATCCGGAATCCCAATCGTGTAAAGGTCGTCACGGACCGGAACGGTTTCGCATTATATTTTTCCCGTTCACCTGTTCCGTCAGTGGGGACCTGTTTTCTCCATCTCGGCCTGTACGTTTACCCGGTCCGCTTCCTGAAAGTGTTCACTCAACTGGCGAGAACGCCGTTGGAGATCGCCGAGCGCCTGGAACAACTGAGAGCGGTCGAGCATGGATATCGCATTCGCGTGGTCGAGGTTGAAAGCGAATCCTGGGGAATCGATACGCCCGAAGACCTTGAGAAATTTCGAGAGATGGCGAGACAAAATCCGGTGAATTCCGGTGTCAGTGGTACACCTGGATCCTGAGGGGCAAGTGAGTATGGAAAAGAAATATATCTTCGTGACCGGCGGGGTCGTTTCATCGCTCGGCAAAGGACTGGCCGCCGCCTCGATCGGCTGTTTGTTGGAAAGCCGGGGCTTCACCGTCAACCTGCTCAAGTTCGACCCCTATCTCAACGTTGACCCGGGCACCATGAGTCCCTATCAGCATGGCGAGGTCTTCGTCACCGACGACGGCGCCGAGACCGACCTGGACATGGGGCACTACGAGCGCTACACGCACGCCGAACTCACCCGCAAGAATAACCTCACGACGGGCCGGATCTACGAAACGATCATCCAGAAGGAGCGGCGTGGCGACTATCTCGGCAAGACCGTTCAGGTGATCCCGCACGTCACCAATGAAATCAAGGACGCGGTCCGCCGCGTTTCCGAGAACGTCGACATCACGATCGTGGAAATCGGAGGGACGGTTGGCGACATCGAATCCCTGCCCTTCCTGGAAGCCATCCGCCAGATGCGCTCCGATGTCGGTCGAGACAACAGCCTGTTCATCCACCTCACGCTCGTTCCGTACATCCCGACTGCCGGCGAATTGAAGACGAAGCCGACCCAGCACAGTGTGAAGGAGCTTCTCGAGATCGGAATCCAGGCAGACATTCTCCTTTGCCGGACGGACCGATACCTGTCCGCGGAGATGAAGGCGAAAATAGCGCTCTTCTGCAACCTGTCGGAAAAGGCGGTGATCACGGCGAAAGATGTGTCGAGTGTTTACGAAGTGCCGCTGGTCCTCAGCGCGGAAGGTCTCGACGACCAGATCGTCAAGATGCTCCGCCTCCCCGAGACCGAGCGCCACATGGAAGACTGGGAGGCCCTGATCGAACGGGTCCACAATCCGATCGACGAAGTCTCCATCGGCGTGGTCGGGAAGTACGTCGAACTGGAGGACGCGTACAAGAGCCTTCGCGAAGCCCTCATCCACGGAGGTCTCGTTCACAACCTGGGAACGAAGATCCACTGGATCGAAGCCGAAAGCCTGGAAGACAAGGACGAGACCGCCAAACTCCGGCAGTTCGACGGCATCCTCGTTCCCGGCGGATTCGGCAAGCGCGGAATTCCGGGAATGATCCGCGCCATTCAGTTTGCCCGTGAAGGGAAAGTGCCGTTCTTCGGCATCTGCCTCGGAATGCAGTGCGCCGTGATCGAATATGCGCGCAACGTCTGCGGTTTGAAGAATGCCAACAGCACGGAATTCGATTCGAACTCGCCTTACCCGGTGATTTACAAGTTGCGTGACCTTCTCGGAGTGGACATGATCGGCGGCACGATGCGTCTTGGCGCTTATCCCGCAAATCTGCAGCCCGGATCGCTGGCGAACCGCATCTATGAAGCCCCGATTATTTCGGAGCGTCACCGTCACCGGTACGAATTCAATCGGGCCTACGAAAAACCGCTCACCGACAACGGCCTGATCATTTCTGGCGTTTCGCCGGACAAAAACTTCGTCGAGATCGTCGAACTGGCGGAACATCCATGGTTCCTCGGCTGCCAGTTCCATCCCGAATTCAAGTCCAAGCCGCTTGCGCCGCACCCGCTGTTCGCATCGTTCGTGGCGGCATCGCACGAACATCGGATGGCCCGAACCAGGGACGGCCACTTTGCGGTTAAAGGCTGAAAGGTGATGCCGGAATTCGGGCTTCGAATCTCGGATTTTGACGTCGATCTTCAGCGCGACTTCTTCGTCATTCTCGGCCCATGTGTCATCGAAAGCCGGGATCACACCTTTTTCATGGCCCGCGAACTCAAGCGCATCGCGTCTGAACAGCAGGTCCAATTCATCTTCAAGGCGTCCTTCGACAAGGCGAACCGGACTTCGATTAAGTCTTTCCGCGGACCCGGAATGGACGAAGGTCTGAAGATTCTCGCGGACGTCCGGAAGGAACTCGGCGTTCCCGTCCTCTCGGACATTCATGACATCGAACAGGCCCGCGCCGCCGGCGAAGTCCTCGACGTTTTGCAGATCCCGGCGTTTCTTTCGCGGCAGACGGATCTCATCGTCGCCGCAGCCCGAACCGGGAAGATCGTGAATGTGAAAAAAGGACAGTTCCTGGCGCCCTGGGAGATGAAAAACGTCGTCGAGAAGATAGGTGAAGCGGGCGGCGGCCGCTGCATCCTGACGGAGCGTGGCGCGTCCTTCGGATACAACAATCTCGTCGTCGATTTCCGATCCTTTCCGATCATGCGAAGCTTCGGCGTGCCGGTTGTTTTCGACGTGACCCACAGCCTTCAGCTACCCGGAGGCCAGGGGCAGAGTTCCGGTGGCCAGCCTCAATACATTCCGCACTTCGCCCGTGCGGGTGTCGCGGCGGGCGTCGACGGCCTGTTTATGGAAGTTCACGATAATCCTGCCAAAGCGTTGTCCGACGGGCCAAACGCGCTGGATCTCAGCCTGTTGCCCGGTCTGCTCCGCCAATTGACGGCCATCCGTTCGGTTTTGACGGCCACGTGAACGGAATGGACGTCAACCGCCTCGCCGAGAGAATCGAACTGCTGCTGCTGGACGTCGACGGCGTGATGACCGATGGGAAGTTTCTGTTCGTTCCGATGCCCGACGGATCGGTTGTGGAAGCGAAAGCTTTCGACTCACAGGACGGCTCCGCGCTCGGAATTGCGCGCCGGTCGGGCATCCGGCTGGGGATCATCTCCGGCCGCGGATCTCCAGCCGTGACGCGCCGCGCGCAGGAGTTGAAATTCGAGTTCGTTTACCTCGGCCTCGGCCGGAAAAAGATCGATGCGTTTAGCGAGATCGTCGCGAAAACGGGATTGCAGCTCGAAAGAATCTGCTATATCGGCGACGACGTGCAGGACCTTCCCATCCTGCGCCGCGTTGGTTTCCCCGTGGCGGTCGCAAACGCGTGCCCTGAAGCGAAGTCATCGTCAGCCTACGTCACGAGCCGCAGCGGAGGCGCCGGCGCGATCCGCGAAGTGGTGGAATTGATCCTCCGCGCTCAAGGCAGGTGGGAAACCGCCATTGCCGAGTTTCTGTAGGCGTCGCTTTCCGAAGGCGTCTGAGCCTGTCCGGTACCCTTCCTTAACAACTCTTAACATTGGGCTTGTCCCGATCCGGTGTAACAAATGCCGGCGGAGAGCCGTATTCATTTCCGGAGGTCAGACGTGGCTCGCCCGCTATTTCGGCCCAGGTTGACGATCGTTATTTTTGTTCTCGCCGTGATCGCCGTCACGAACCTCGCCCAGGTTCCTTCGCCCGGCCAGATTCAGGGAGTCATTCAGTCGAACAGGATTCCTCTGCCCGGCGTCGTCGTCGTTGCTTTGAATACCCAGACTCTGACGACCGTCACCACCAGCACCGACGTGAACGGTCAGTACCTTCTGCGCGTGCCCGGCGCCGGCAAGTACGTTGTGTCTGCGGAGATGCCGGCCTTTGCGGCATCGAACAAGGATGCGGAAGTTTCAGATGTGACCAGGCCGGTGCGCTTGGACTTCGAATTGTCTCTGCTCTCGCGGACTCAACGGTCTGCCGTCCCACCGCGCCCTCCCAACGTTCCAGCCGCTCCAGCCGCGGAAGCGACGGATCCCCTCGAGACCGCTCAACCTGAGGGAGTCCTTGCGCCTCAGGGATTGGGCCTTCCGGGCATGTCGGCGGATGCGCCGACGGAGTCCGTCGCGATTTCCGGTAACACCGCTTCTCCGGCATTCGGCGGCATGTTCGACGAAAACAGACTGATGTTGCTGGGACTGGCCGCCGACTTCGGTGGTGAACGCGGCTTCGGCGCTTTCGGTCCTCCCCCGGGGGCAGGACAAGGTGGCACTCCCGGTGAAGGCGGCGGCCGCGGCGGTCCCGGCGGGGATTTTGGTGGTCGAGGCGGTCCTCGTGGCGGTCCGGGCGGGGGAGGATTCCAGTTGGGCGGGCAGCGTGGCAGGAGGAACGTCAATCGCCCGAACGTGAATTTCGCCTACACGCTGGGCTCTTCGGCTCTCGATGCCGCTCCCTACTCCCTGAAAGGCGCGGCCGGCGTAAAGCCGCAGTACGCTCAGAATCGTCTCAACGCGACGATCGGCGGTCCGCTTGTGATCCCCAGGATCGTCAACTCGCCCCGCACCAATTACAACCTGAGCTATAACGGCTCGCTCGTCCGGAATCCGTTCGATGCCTTCTCGACCGTCCCGACCCTCGCCGAACGCAACGGCGATTTTTCGGCGCGCGGCCTTCCGCTGACCGTTCCGCCATCCGCCGTCAATCCTGTCGCGAAAGGCCTGCTCGCCTATATCCCCGAGCCGAATCTTCCCGGCGCCGTACAGAACTTTCATTACGTCACCACGAACCAGAACAACGGCAACGACCTCAATGTCCGCGTCAATCACAATTTCGGAGCGGCCCCTCAGCGAGGACAACGAGGCGGAGGAGGGGCTCGCGGCGGCGGAGCCGGGGGCGGGCGTGGCGGGCGGGGCGCCCGGGGAACTTCGGTGAGTTTCGGACTCCAGTATCGAAGTCAGAACAGCACATCGAACAATGCATTCCCGACGGTCGGCGGGACCAACCAGACGCGAGGCCTGAATCTGCCAATTTCCTTTTCGAAATCGTTCGGCCGGTTTTCCACCAACACGAACTTCAGCTACAACCGGAATCGAACCTCGGCGAACAATTTGTTCTCCAACAAGCGGGACGTCGCGGGCCTGTTGGGAATCTCCGGAGTTTCGAAGGACCCGCTCGATTGGGGGCTGCCGACGCTGACGTTCACGAATTACAGCGCACTCAACGATATGCGGCCATCCCTGCGGCTGAATCAGACACTTAGTCTTGGAGAAAACCTGGGATGGTTCCGCGGCAGGCACAACGTGCGGATCGGCGGCAACTTCCGGCTCAACCGGCTGGATTCGCACACCGGTACGAATGCCCGCGGCACGTTCACGTTCAATGGAGCCGCGACCGGTTACGATTTCGCGGATTTTCTACGAGGATTGCCGCAGCTCACGTCGGTGCAGTACGGATCGAATACGTACCGGTTTCGCAGCAACTCCTATGATGTGTTTGTGCAGGATGACTGGCGCATTCTGGGGAAGCTCACACTGAATCTGGGCCTCCGATACGAGTTCAGCTCCCCGTTGTCGGAGGCCGGCGACCGCCTCGTGAACCTCGACGCGTCCCCGGATTTTTCGGCGGTTGCCCTGGTGCTTCCGGGAGCGACGGGTCTCTTTTCCGGCCTGTTTCCGGAAGGACTCATCAATCCCGATCGCAATAACTGGGCGCCGCAGATCGGCATCGCCTGGCGGGCCGCGACCCGGACGATCATGCGTGCCGGATACGGGGTCAGTTACAACAGCGGCGTGTACAACAGCATGGTTCAACAGTTCGCGTTTCAGCCGCCGTTTTCGGTGACTCAAACGAATATCGCTTCAGCGCAGTTGCCGCTGACGCTTCAGAATGGTTTTCCAGAGCCGCCGGTTTCCACGGTGACGAATAACTTCGGCGTGGATAAGAACTACCGGGTTGGGTACGCGCAGACGTGGAATCTCAGTGTGCAGCGCGAGCTGCCGAGAGGTCTGACGATGAGCGTGGACTACACCGGGACCAAGGGAACGCGTCTCGATATTCTGCAGGCGCCCAATCGAACCGCGGCCGGGTTGCGAATCGCGGGTGTTCAGCCGTTCACCTGGGAATCCTCCACCGGGAACTCGATCGCCCACGTCGGACGCCTGCAGGTTCGCCGCAGGCTCCAGTACGGAATTTCAGCCGGCGGGAATTACACCTGGTCCAAGGCGATCGACAACGCGTCGAGCTTTGGCGCAGCGGCAGGGAATGTGGCGCAGGACGCGTCGAACCTGGCAGCCGAGCGAGCTCTGTCGAGTTTCGACCAGCCGCATCGTTTCAACGGCGATTTCCTGTGGCAGTTGCCTTTCGGATTGAATCGGCGCTGGCTCACGGGTAGCGGCATCTTCAACCGCGTTCTTGGGGAATGGCAGCTCAACGGTACATGGAACTTCGCTTCGAGCACTCCTTTCACCGCGCGGGTGATCGGCGATACGGCCGACATCCGGCGCGGTACGAACGGGACACTTCGGGCGAACGCGACCGGCCTGGCCGTCGCCGTCGACGATCCGGGCGTCGGGCGATGGTTCAACACAGCCGCGTTCAGCATTCCCGCGGCGGGCGCCTACGGCAATGCCGCACGCAACACCATTCGAGGGCCGGCCACCCACCAGTTCGATATGGCCCTGAGCAAGAATTTCGCCATCGGCGATCGCGCGATCGACCTGCGGGCGCAGGCCACGAACGTCTTCAACGTGCCGCAGTATCGATCGATCGACACGACAGTGAACTCGCCGTCTTTCGGGCGAGTCACGTCCGTGGGATCCATGAGGAAGATCCAGATCATCCTGAGGTACAGATTCTGATGCGTATTCCGAGGAATCCGAGCTTCGCCGCGGCGCCTGGAATCGGATTGCTGCTTCTTCTGACATTGACGTTTCTCGCGTCGACCTTCGCGACACCCCAAGGCGCTCCGCAATTCACGTTTAAGACGACCACGGAGGTGGTTCTCGTCAACGTCACGGCGCGGGACAAGGACGGCAACTTCGTACGAGACCTCAAGGCGGACGACTTCACAGTCCTCGAAGATGGGAAGGTTCAGAAAGTCCTGTCGATCGACGTCGAGAATACAGACGCCGTCCTGAACAACGAAATGCAGGCGCCGAACCTTCTGGGCGCCTTGAACGCAAAGTCGAATCCGGCAGAAACCAAACCCGCCCTCGTCACCAAAGAGACGTTTCGCGACCGGCGGCTGATGATTCTCTTCTTCGATCTCAGTTCCATGCAGCCCGAAGAGATCAAGCGCGCGGCAGAGGCGGCGGAGAACTACGTGGACAAACAGATGAAGTCCGCCGATGTGGTCGCGGTGGTTTCTCTTTCGAGCGCACTCGAAGTCGCGCAGGACTTTACATCCGATCGCGAGATCCTCAAGTCCGTCGTGCATTCGTTTAATCCCGGCGCAGCGACCGGTCACGAGGAGGGAACCGCAGGAGCGGCCGCCGCGGAAGAAGGCGTCACCGACGATTCGTTCACTGCGGACGATACCGAATACAACGTCTTCAACACCGACCGGCGGCTGGACGCGCTGAAGGACATCGCGGAGACGCTGACCGGCATCGAGCAGAAAAAATCGCTGATCTACTTCAGTTCCGGCATGAGCCAGACCGGCGTGGAGAATCAGTCTCAGGTTCGGGCGGCCACCAACGCCGCAGTTCGCGCCAACATGTCGATCTATACCGTCGATGTTCGAGGCCTTCAAGCGCTCGCGCCGGGTGCATCATCCGGCGGGCGCGGAGGCGGAGGAGGCGGTGGCGGTCGAGGCGGTGGCGGTCGAGGAGGTGGAGGCGGCGCGGCCATGTTCTCCGGACGCTCGATGCAGCAGGCCTTCGATTCGAACTTCACATCCCAGGAAACACTTGTCACTCTCGCAGGCGACACGGGCGGAAAAGCTTTCCTCGACACGAACGACTTCCGGCCGGCCTTTACGAAAGTTCAGGAAGACTCGGCGATGTATTACGTCCTCGGATACACGAGCACGAATACGGTGAGGGACGGAAGGTTCCGGCGGATCACGGTGACCGCGAAGCGGAAGGACGTCTCAAAACTCGATTTCCGGCGCGGGTATTACGCGGACGCCGACTTTCAGCACACCACGAAGGAAAACCGGGAAACGCAACTGCAGGAACAACTGGCGTCCGGCCTGCCGGGGACGGATCTGCCGGTTTATCTCTCCACCGGATATTTCCGCCTCGCCGACCTCCGGTACTTCGTTCCCGTTTCGCTCGTGGTCCCGGGCTCCGCTATCCCGTTCATTCGCGACAGCGACCAGGACAAGGCGACGCTGGACATTATCGGAGTCGTCCGCGATCAGCGAGGCCGCATTCCGTTCGGGAACATACGCGACACGGTGAAGCTGGCCCTCAACACGACACAGGACGTGAAGCGGAAGAATGTCCAGTACGATGCGGGTTTCCTCCTGCCGCCCGGCAATTACAACATCAAGTTCGTGCTGCGTGAAAACCAGACCGGCCAGGTCGGTTCGTTCGAAACGGATCTTTTCGTGCCGAATCTGAAGGACGCGCCGGTGAAGATCAGTTCCGTGGTGGCGTCGAGCCAGAAGCAGGCGGCAAAGGCGAAGAAAGACAATCCGCTCTTCAGAAATGGCACGGAGTTGGTCCCGAGCGTCACCCACGTGTTCTCATCGGATCAGCACCTCTACCTCTTTTACGAAGTCTACGAACCGGCGAAACCCGCGACGCGCATTCTCACCAACGCCACCTTTTTTAAAGGAACAACCCGGGTATTCGAGACCCCAATCGTCGAAACCAATGAGATCAACACGCCGGACCGAAAAGCGGCATCGATTGAACTGGACGTTCCATTGAGCAGACTCAAGCCAGGCTTCTACATATGCCAGGTGAACGTGATCGACGACACCGCCGGCAAGTTTGTGTTTCCGCGACTGGCTCTGCTCGTGCGCTAACAACATTCCCTGAGCGAGAAAAAACGTCGGGCGATGCGGTCTGGTTATGACATGAAGCCATGGAGTCGCAGGACGAGGACTTTTCCCCGCCTTGGCCAAGGCGGGGTGCCGCGAAGCGGCGGGGCGGTTCGTTCAACAAAATCAATTTCTTGAACAGCACCACCCCGGCGCTTCGCGCCACCCCTCCTCGTCGAGGAGGGGAAAAACGCTTTTCCTCGATTTCGCTTCATTGGACAGCAGTACCTCAACGAGGAGACATCTGAGTGTGCAAAGCCGTCATTCGCGGTCTGACCCCACCGAAAATGGGCGCCGAGGCGTCTTCTGCCACGGGCTGCCATGGGTCAGTGAAATCGCAATTCTGCTCCGGAGGAGTGCCGCGATACCATATGAACCCATGAAACGAATTGCCCTGGCTTTGGCCGTTCTTGTTCCCGCAGTCATGATGGCTATTCCCGCCCAGCGTTCGACGGCTTCTCTGAGCGATATTCAGCACATCATTGTCATCTACCAGGAGAACTGGAGTTTCGACAGCCTCTACGGTCTCTTTCCGGCGGCAAACGGAATTGCAAACGCGAAGAACACCGTCAAACAGACCGACAAGTCAGGCAAGCCCTACACCACCCTGCCTCAGCCCGTCGACACCCGAACCCGGCCGCCACGGACCGATCCGCGGTTTCCGGCGGATCTGCCGGTCGCGCCGTTCGATCTGGCGAAGTATGTGAAGCCGGACGAGACGACGGGGAATCCGATTCACCGGTTCTATCAACAGCAGCTTCAAATCAACAAAGGCAGGATGGACCGCTTCGTGGCGTGGAGCGACGCGTCAGGACTGGCGATGAGTTACTACGACGCGAGGGAGTTCCCTGAAGGAAAACTCGCCCAGGAGTTCACCCTTGCGGACAATTTTTTCATGGCCGCTTTCGGCGGATCGTTTCTGAATCACATGTGGTTTGTCTGCGCATGCACACCGAGGTGGCCGAATGCGCCGGTGGACATGGTGGCTCGAGTTGAAAAGGACGGCACCATCATCAAGGACGGAATCGTCACGCCCGACGGCTACGTGGTGAACAACGCGAATCCGTTTTCAATGCCTTACACCGCGGATGCCACCGATCCGGCCCGGCGTGTGCCGCCCCAGGCGCTGCCGACGATCGGCGACCGGCTCACCTCGCGCAATATCTCGTGGCGCTATTACTCCGGCGGTTACGATGACGCCATGGCGCGCCGGCCGGGCGGTCTTTTCCAGGTGCATCATCAGCCGTTCGTTTATTTCGAAAAGTACGTCGAGGGTACCGAGTTCAATAAAGAGTTTCTGAAGGACGAGAGTGTTTTCTACGAAGACCTCAAATCCGAAAAGCTGCCTTCCGTCTCCTTCATCAAACTGATTGGGGAAGAGAACGAACATCCCGGCTACACCTCGATCATGCGCGGCCAGCAGAAGGTGGCCCAGTTGGTCGATCTGGTCCGAAAGAGTCCGTACTGGCAGAAAAGCGCCATCATCATCACCTATGACGACAACGGCGGACGCTGGGATCACGTGGCGCCGCCGAAAGTGGATCGCTGGGGGCCGGGCGTTCGTGTGCCCGCGATCATCGTGTCGCCGTTCGCCAAGAAGAATTACGTGGACCACACTCCGTACGATACGACGTCCATCATGGCCTTCATCGAACGCCGATGGAACCTGCGTCCGGTCGCCACCCGCGACGCCATGGTGGCCGACCTGACCAGCGCGTTCGAGTTCGTGCGATAGCCATTCTTTGCGGTCTGAATCATGGGTGATCACCGATGCTTGATGAAACGAAGCGGCGGCAGCAACTGGTCCGGGCCGTGGTTGCGTCGGCCGTGGGAACCACGATCGAGTGGTACGATTTCTTCCTCTACGGAATAGCGGCCGCCCTCGTCTTTCCTCAGAAGTTTTTTCCGCAGTCGGATCCGTTCGTCGGCACCCTGCTTTCGTTCTCAACCTACTTTGTCGGGTTCGCGGCGCGTCCCGTCGGCGCCGCGATTTTCGGCCACTATGGCGACCGGGTCGGCCGCAAGGCGTCCTTGATCGCGACTCTCCTGTTGATGGGCGCCGCGACGATGGGAATCGGTTTTGTTCCGGGCTACGAGACGATCGGGGTCTGGGGCGCCGTGCTGCTGACGCTCGGCCGCGTCATGCAGGGAATCGGCGTCGGCGGCGAGTGGGGCGGATCGGTGCTGCTCGCCGGCGAATGGACCGACGCGAAGCGCCGCGGTTTTACAACGAGCTTCGCTCAATTCGGCGCTCCCGCGGGAATGGTGATGGCGAACGGCGCGATCGCCGTCATGACTGCGTCGACGACTTCCGGCCAGTTCCTCGAGTGGGGATGGCGCGTGCCGTTTCTGCTCAGCTTCATCCTGATTTTCATCGGACTCTATATTCGAATCGGAATTCTGGAGACTCCTGTTTTCGCCAGGCTCAAAGCGGAAGGCCGCGTTGCAAAAATGCCGGTGGCGGAGGTACTGCGGCGGAACTGGCGGGAAGTTATCCTGACCGCGCTGCTTCGTACCGGGCAGCAGACGCCGTTCTACATCTTCACGCTGTACGTGCTCACCTACGGCACGACGGTGCTGGGTTTCAATCGGACCACCCTGCTGAACTTCGTCATGATCCAGTCGCTGATATCGATGGGGACGATTCCTTTATTCGGCCATCTCTCCGACCGGATCGGCCGCCGGAAGACGACGATGGCGGGATGCCTGGTCATGATGGTGTTTCCGTTCGTCTACTTCGCCCTGCTGGATACAAGACAGACAGGCCTGGTCTTTCTCGCGATCGTGCTCGGTCTGCCGCTCCACGACCTGCAATACGGGCCGCAGGCCGCGTTTATCGCCGAGAGTTTCCCGGGATCCCGGCGCTACAGCGGCGCGTCGCTCGGTTATCAACTCGCTTCTCTGACGGCGGGCGGCCCGGCGCCAATCGTTGCGGTGTGGTTGTATAAAACGTATGGGACGTCACTCTCGATCGCCGTCTACCTCGCGATCACAGGCCTGATCAGCCTCGTCTGCGTGGCGATGCTAAAGGACAAGACCGGTGATCTGGATGACCACTGACAATCGTGAGAGCGGTTCTTGACGTGAAGAAACACGTCCTCATTTATGGACTTTTGAGCGGGTCGCTCATCGCCGTCCTTAAACTCGTGGAATACCGCTTTCTGGTGGTGGAGCATTCTCTCGAGATCTATGGCGGCCTGGTCGCGACGGTCTTCGCCGGCCTCGGGATCTGGCTCGGGTCGAGGCTGACGACGAAAGAGGCACGAGTGGTGGTCCGGGAGATACTGGTACCCTCAACCGGGCCGTTTACCGTTAATGAGGCGAAGCGCGAGGAACTCGGCATCACACCTCGCGAACTCGAAATACTTGGGCTGATTGCCGGAGGACTGAGCAACCGGGAGATCGCCGGCAAGCTGTTCGTCAGCGAAAACACGGTAAAGACCCACTCGAGCCGGCTTTTTGACAAACTCGGAGCGAAGCGGCGGACGCAGGCGGCCCAAATCGGAAAGGATCTTGGCCTGATACCTTGATCAAGCGCTCACTCAAAGGGATGATTTTTGGCGAAAGCCTCGAAAATCACCCGAAAGGATGACGACAGGAATCGCGCCGGCTCGTATCTTGGCCGCGGAGGACAGCCAGGTGAGGAAGACAATCGTTAAATTCGGACTGATGTCGGGCGCGATCTCGACGGCGATGATGCTCGTCACGATCCCATTTATCGACCGGATTGGAGACAAAGGCGAGTTAGTCGGATACACCGCGATCGTGGTGTCGTTCCTGTTCGTGTTTTTTGGGATCCGTTCCTATCGGGACAATGTCGCGGGAGGAACCATCACCTTCGGGCGGGCATTCTCGGTCGGCATTCTGATCACGGTGATTTCATGTCTCTGCTACGTGGCGACCTGGGAGATCCTGTATTTCAAGATGCATTTCATGGCCGGGTTCATGGACCAGTACGTCGCGGTGAGTATCGACAGATTGAAGGCTTCGGGCGCAAGTCCGGAAACGGTGCAGGCCGAGGTGGTGCGGATGAATAATTTCAAGCGGCTCTACCAGAACCCGCTTTTCAACGCGGCTATTACGTTTGTCGAACCGTTTCCGGTTGGTTTGATCATGACGGTCATGTCCGCGGCGATCTTGCGGAAGAAACCAACGCCGGGCGTTCCGGCAGGCGCCGTCGTGAGTTAGCCCGGGCATTCAGATGTGGAGTCGAGATTTGGCGCCGCCATCAGCTCTTGGGATCGCGAATCCGCTCGGTGAACCACCAATGGTGGCCTTCAATATCGATGGCTCCATAGCTCCGGTCCGCCCAGTAGTCGTCGCCGTAGTCATGCACCGAAGGTTCCATGAAAATCCCGGCGCCTGCCGCTTTGGCGCGCGCGAAATGTGCTTCGGCATCGTCGATGTAGACCATCAGCGACTGCGTAGTCGCGCCGCCGAGCGATCTGGGACTCTTGTAGTGCGCTTTGAACGGCAGCCGCGGCTGCGCATCCGTGTTGCTGGACGCGACCATGACCACGCCATCGCCGATGACGAGTTCGGAGTGTTCGATGCGTCCTTTGTCGCCCGCGACCTTGATGCGGACCTCGAAGCCGAAGGCGCGGCACAACCAGTCGATCGCGCCCGCCGCATCGTCGTAGAAGATCGCCGGACTGACTCTTGGCCATCCTTTGGGTGTGTTCTTCATGCTGCTTTGCTCCCCGGAAAAGGTTTTGTTGAGACTCGAACTGTTGCTTGATGCGTTAGTAGTTTAGCTTTTTCCGCATGGCTCGTCCCCACTTGCGGAATGCGGCCGCTGTAAAGTCGCCAACCCGGGATGTTCGGCCGGTCATCGTGTTTGGCGTGGAGTTCGAGCACGCCGAGGTTTCCCAATGTTTCCGCTGCCTCGCGAGGCTTTGCACAAAAAGTCGCAGGACGAGAAAACAACTCAGATGTCTCCTCGTTGAGGCACTGCTGTCCCAATGAAGCGAAATCGGAAAAGGGTTTTCCGAGAACGCCCTTATCGGCGAACTTCGTCTGGATCGGAGTCCCAATAAGCGAAATCGAGGAAAAGCGTTTTCCCCTCCTCAACGAGGAGTGGCGCGAAGCGCCGGGGTGGTGTTGTTCAAGAATCGACTGTTGAACGTACCGCCCCGCCGCTCGGCGGCACCCCGCATTGGCCAAGGCGGGGAAATTTCTTCCTCCTGCGACTTTTTGTGCAAAGCCGGTCTGATCCTAGCTAGCTAGAGACCGCCCATGCGCACGGCGTCGTAACCGTTCAGCCTGGGATTCACGCCGAAAATCACCAGGTTCTGCGTGTTGAATCCGACTTCCACGCTGCGCAGATTCCGCAGCGTCCGTAAAAACAAACCCGCGCCAATCAATACGACGATCGAAATGGCGACCTGAACCGCCAGCAGCGCCTTGCTCAGGAACGTGCGCGATCGTACGACGCTTCGGCTGTTCTCCTTCATGGACGCCGTTACGTTCGCGCGGGTTGTGCGGAGAGCAGGAAAAAGACCGAACGCGACTCCGGTCACAAGACAAAGGAAGGCCGTGAATGCACAGACGTGCCAGTCCAGTGGCGCCTGCCGTCCAAAGGGAAGGAGCTGCCGGCTCCAGTAACCGACGAGGATGCCCAGTATTCCGTCGGCAAACGCCAGCAGCAGGCTTTCGGTCAGTAGCTGCCGGACCAGACGGAAGCGCGTCGCCCCCATCGACAACCGGACCGAGGTCTCCCTGTGGCGTGCCGCGGCTCGCGACAGCAGAAGATTGGCGACGTTCAGGCAGACGATCACCAGCACCGGACCGACGACCACGCTGAGGATCATCGCGGACTTGCGCGTGTCCGGTCCGACGTCATAGATGCCCCGGGCCGCGGAGTCCACCTCGAGATGAGGAAGGGCCGTCCTGTTCCGGTTTCTCGACAACCAGCGCTGTTCCGGAGTAATCGAGGCGATGAACGATGTCCAGTTCTTCCCAGTAACCATGGCTGATTACGGCGACGGGAGGCGCGGCATCGTTGTCATCATCGGGACTCAGCGTCCGTCCGATCAGCGCCGGAACCTGGAGAACCTGGAAATAGTTGCCGGACACGATGAGCGAAGTTGCGATTTCCGCCTTTCCCTCATAGACGACGCGCCCACCTCAGCCGAACCAGGGACTCCGGATTTGTTACCGCGACCGTCCGCAACAACATTCCATTGACGCCGCAGAAAAGCGCGGTATTCGCGCCGATCCCCAGCGCGAGTGACACCAGAACCACAGCAGTCCGGCCTTTCGTCTGAAACAACATGCGGATTGCATATTTCAAGTCCTGCAGCATCGCCACCTCCAAGGGGAAAGGACACTGTTATTACCGGAAAGGTTGGGCGAGGTTAGCAAGAAATTGTAAGATGTCGCGAGCAAAGGAGCCGAACATGACTCAAAAGAACACTCGACGTGAAATCCTGAAGGGAAGTCTCGCGCTGGCCGGACTGAGTTTACTGGGCATTCCGGAGTGGGCGATTCCAGCTCTCGCACAGGGCGAGACGGTGGTTCCCTTCACGGAGTTCCCCGATAATTTCAACCCGAACCCCGCCGTGGACCGGCGCCTGGTCGAGACGCGAAAGATCAACGGCACGTTCACCCCGAAGGATCAGTTCTTCACCACCCAGCATTACGGTCATCCCGATGTGGATCCGGTGGCGTTTCGACTGAAAGTGACCGGCTTCGTCGATCGGCCGAAATCGTTGTCGCTCGACGATCTGAAAAAAATGGCGAGCGCCGAGCTGATCGCGGGCTTCGAATGTTCCGGCAACCGGCGGCCCGTGCAGGGCCTCATCGGCAATGGCCGTTGGACGGGCGTTTCGCTGAAGTCGGTTCTCGATTCGGCGGGAGTCCAGGCGCCGGCGCGCGAGTTCGTTTTCTTCGGCGCGGATCACGGCCAGGAAGAGATTGAGTGGCGCACGCAGAAATTCACGCTCGACCAGCAGTTCGGACGAAGCCTGAATCGCGAAAAGGCGATGTCCGCGGAACCCTTTCTGGCATGGGCGTTGAACGGCGAACCGCTCACGAAGCATCAGGGCTTCCCGTTGCGTCTCATCGTGCCGGGCTGGTACGGAGTCGCGAACGTGAAATGGCTTTCGCAGATCCACGTTCAGGAAGATCAGTATCTCGGCAAATTCCAGGCGCGCTGGTATCGCACACTGAAGGGCGAGATGATCGACGGCGAAATGAAGTGGAAGGAAACCTCCGTGACGCACATGAACCTGAAGTCGTTTGTCGCGCGCGTGACGAAAGAGGGAAGCCGCCACAAGGTGCTGGTCGTGGTGCTGAATGACGGAACGCCGATCAAATCGGTGGAATTGAAAGTGGATGACGGTACATGGCAGCCGGCAACGGCGGATGCATCCACGACGGGGAAGTACTCGTGGAAGTTCTACACCTACATCTGGAACGGCGCCACTCCGGGAGAACACACGCTGGTTTCAAAAGTCACCGACGCCAATGGCGCCGTGCAGCCGACGGAAAAAGACCTGGAAACCAAGAAATCCTTCCTGGAAGACAATTCGCAGCATCCTCGAAAGGTCATGATCGCCTCGTAACCAAAACCTCCGGACTACAGAATCCGGTTCTGCGGAACCAGGCGCTGTAGTCCGTTGGATTAAAGCCCACGGAACATCACATCCGCCCTATGCAATGCAGACCTGAAGTCCTTCAAGTCAAAGAGTCGCCGATGATCTCGATCTCCGCGCTCGCGGAGACTCTTCCCGATGTCGTGAAGATCTGCTACGGAGAGTCGGATCAGCCAACCCCGGAATTCATCTGCCGGGCGGCTTACGACGCAACGCTCGCAGGACACACCGGCTATACGCATACCGCCGGCAGCCGGGACTTTCGGGAAGCGATCGCTTCAAAATTCCATGAGCTTCAGGGCGTTCGTGCGGATGTCCCGAACGTTCTGGGCACGGTCGGCGCATCTGCCGGCATCTTCGTCGGCGTTCGGACGTGCGTCGGTCCGGGGGACAACGCCATTGTGATCTCGCCCACATATGCCATTTTCGCAACCTGCGTGGAGATGTGCGGCGCCGAGGCGCGGCTGGTCTCGCTGGTGAGGGACGGCCACCGGTTCCGCCTGGATCTGGACCGGGTGCGCGCGGCGATCGACAGGAACACGCGGATGCTGATCCTGAACAGTCCCTCGAATCCGACGGGCTGGGTCATCCGCGCCGATGAACAAAAGGCCCTCGTCGAACTCGCCAGAAAGCACGGCCTCGTGATCCTGAGCGACGAGATCTACGAGCGGCTCTGCTTCGAGCAGAATGTCGCGCCGTCGATTGCGAGGTTCGATCCGGAACTGGAACATGTGCTCGTGGTGAATGGATTGTCGAAAGCCTACAACATGACGGGCTGGCGCCTGGGATGGTCGATCGGAAACGAACGGCTGATCGGGCTGATGACGAAAGCCGCGGAGTTCGTCACGTCGAATCCGGCGACCATGACTCAACAGGCGACGATTGTCGCACTGCGGGACGGCGAACCGTACGTGGCCCAGTTGCGCGCCGATTACGCAAAGGGCCGCGCTCTTGTCATGAAGGAGCTTGCGGAAATTCCGGGCGTGTCGCTGCCCGATCCCGAAGGCGCCTTCTACGCGTTCCCTCAGATTGAAGGCCTGAAGGATTCGGCAACCCTGGCCCGGCGCCTGGTCACCGAAGGCGGCGTCGCCATGGCGCCCGGCGTCGCGTTCGGACCGTCAGGCGAAGGCTACATGCGCCTCTGCTTCGCCGCTTCGGAAAAGACGCTCCGAAGCGCCCTCGAAAGATTCCGGAATTTCATGCTTAAACAGTAATGGTCCGTACTCATCCGACCCGACAGATCATCGAGTTTTGGGTTGGAGATTATTCAACGTGAAGGTCTGCAATCAGGACGCCGGGTCCACCACGCCACCACGCCATCTCAAAAAGATCCGGGTCGTTTAGGCGGTTTTCCGGCAAGTGGAGGACATTGACCCCGACCGTTGTTCCGGCTTGAAGATTCCCGAGATCGCTCCGGTCATGACGAGCGGTAGCGACAAAATATCGGTAGCTCCCACGGGAAATCTCAAGAGGGAAATCAAGTTCCAGAAGGATTGCCGGTCGACTCCGTTTATCTGAACCGACCTTCCGAATTGTTCCACGATACGGCCCGGCACCCACAGATGAGACGAAATCCCATGGGTCAACAAGCGTCAATAGAACCCTTGTCATTGTCAGTACCTTCGATTCGCGACCTTGTTGAGAACAAGGGGCAAGTCGTTTATCCATTTCTGATCGCCTCAATTTCCCGCTTGACGAAGGATGCGACGGCGTCCAGTGAGCTTGAGTATTCTGTCGAATCAACAACCGCAAGTTTTGACGACATGTAACCACTATGAAACCGCCGTTCCTGCTCATTCTCAAATACCATCCCTCGTTGCTGCGCTTATTCTCCGAGAATTCCATCCACTCACGAATCAGGTTCGGATCTCTGGCGATCGATCGTCTAATGCGTTCCTCTGAAACCTTTTCATGACAATCAAAGTAACCGCTCTCCTCCAAAAGGGTACGCAGAGACTTATCCTCTGAAGAACAAACTGAGTGCGGTAAGGCAAGCACGGCCGTAATGGTCTTATCCAAGTTCATTTCATTTAACCGATCTGGCTCAGTCTTGCTGACGCTCACTGGGTTACTGATTGGCGGCCTGTGACGAATCCCTCCCGCGTGTTCGCCTTGCCCGTTGAGCAGCCGCTATCTGTTCATACAACTTGTCATCAACCACGTTACGGCATGGCCGCCTCTTGTACTGTGTGAGCGTGCGGCAAATCCGATCAAGAACGGCAGCGGCCTCGCTTTCGGTCAATGGCGTTCCATCATCCCAACACAGCTCTCCCGGAACTTGGAT
>JAHFTY010000260.1 GCA_023265365.1 Acidobacteriota bacterium | reverse complement strand
AGTTTCTGCAACGTGGTGGGGTTCCGGCCTTCCCCCGGGCGCGTACCGACCTGGCCGACGATGTTTGCCTGGAACACACTCACCGTCGAAGGTCCGATGGCGCGCTCGGCCGAGGACGCCGCATTCCTGCTCTCCGTGCTGGCCGGTCCGGATCCGCGAGTTCCGATTTCCATCACCGAATCCGGCGCGGCGTTCCGCGACAACCTGCAGCGCGACTTCAAGGGAACAAGGATCGCGTGGAGCCGGAACCTCGGGCGTTATCCGGTGGAGCCGGCCGTCACCGACGTGTGTGAACGCGCCCGCCGGCCGTTCCTCGATCTCGGTTGCACGATCGACGACGCTCAGCCGGACCTGGCCGAGGCGGCTGAAGTCTTTCAGGTTCTCCGCGCGTGGCAGATGGCGGAGGTGCGCCGCGAAGACTACCGAAGTCACCGCGACCTGATGAAAGACACCGTCATCTGGAACATCGAGCAGGGCTTCGAACTCAGCGGCGAAGACGTCAGCACAGCCGAGGTGAAACGCGCGACGATTTTTCACCGCGTGAGACAGTTCTTCGAACGATACGACTTCCTGGTGCTGCCGGTGGCGCAGGTCGCGCCGTTCCCGATCGAGACGGAGTGGGTGAAGGAGATCAACGGAACGAAGATGGAAACCTATGTCGATTGGATGGCCACGTGTTCCGCGATCACCGTAACGTCTTCTCCGGCCATCTCCGTTCCCTGCGGTTTCACTCCGGATGGCCTGCCCGTCGGACTGCAGATCGTCGGTCCCTTCCGATCCGACCTTCAGGTGCTTCAACTGGCGCACGCCTTCGAGCAGGCGAGAGGGAAGCTGGCAGGCGCGCTGCAGGTGTGATCGCTGAATTGCCGGACCCGCCTATACGCGGTCGACCTTGATGAAGTTGGTCTTCCCCGCCACGTGCAGAGGAAGACCGCCGGTGATGATCACCTGCTGTCCGGCTTCCAGATATCCCGCGTGGCGCCCCGCATCGATGGAGTACCTGATCACTTCGTCGATTGTGTCGGCGCCCGGGATCAGCAAAGGGATGACTCCCCAGCACAACGCGAGATAGTCGAGAGCGGCTTCGTTCGGCGTGGAAGCGATAATCAGCTGCTTCGGCCGGAAACGGGCGACCAGACAAGCCGTTGCGCCAGACCATGTCGGTGTGATGATGGCGGCAGCGCGGACCTCCTTGGCGATGAAGTAACCGGCGCGTGAGATGGCGTTCTCGGTCCCCTCTTCGATCGGAATGTTCTCGAACTTCATCGTGTCGAGGCAGCATTCGGCGGCCCGCGCAATCCGATCCATCATCATGACGGCCTCGGCGGGATATTTTCCTGCCGCCGTTTCGTCCGAAAGCATGACGGCATCCGTCCCATCGAGTATTGCATTCGCGACGTCTGTCGCCTCGGCGCGCGTGGGACGCGGATTGTCCACCATTCGCTGAAGCATTTGCGTGGCGGTGATCACGGGTTTTCCAAGCGCATTGCACTTCCGGATGATTTCCTTTTGAACGAGCGGCACACGTTCGATATCGATTTCGACGCCGAGATCTCCGCGGGCCACCATGATGGCCTGCGCTTCCTGAACGATGCCGTCGATGTTGTCCACGGCCTGGCTCTTTTCGATCTTGGCAACGATCGGGACGGCGCCGCCGTGTTTCTGAATCGCCTGCCGTGCCGCAATGACGTCGGCGGCAGAGCGCACAAAGCTGAGGGCGATGGCGTCGACGCCTTCCTCGAGACCGACGGGAATATCCCGAAGATCCTTCTCGGTCAACGAGGCCACATTCACTTCCGAAGCCGGCAGATTAATCCCCTTGTGAGAGCTCAGCGGCCCGCCGACAGCGACGCGGCAACGGATCTCGGACCCGGCGATCTTTTCGACGGTGAGTTCGATGTTGCCGTCGGCCAGAAGAATCCGGCCTCCGGGCTGAACCTCCTGAGGAAGCGTTTTCAGCGAGACGGAAACACGCTGCTCGGTACCGGGAACGTCGTCGGTGGTGAGAATGAATTCCCGGCCCGGAAGCAGATTGACAAAACCCGCACCGCCTTCGATGAGTCCGACCCGGATTTTGGGGCCCTGTAGATCCTGGAGAATCGCAACCGGCTTGTTGAGCGCGCGGCGAACCTGCTTGATGCGGCGGATCAGCGCACGATGGTAATCGTGCGTGCCGTGCGAAAAATTAACGCGAGCCACGTTCATGCCGGCGGCAATGAGCCGCGCGAGCATGTCTTCGGAATCGGAAGCGGGGCCGATCGTACAAACGATCTTGGTTCGTCTCATGCTGGAGTTATAAGCCCGTGGGCGGCGCGCCGGATACTGTTACTTTTTCTCGATGGAACGCAGACGGTCCAACGCCACCTTGATCTCTTCGGCGTCCGGGCGGATGCGTTGCGCTTCCTGTGCTGCCGCGATGGCTTCCTTGATGTGGTTCATTTTTTCATAGGCCGTGGAAAGCAAAAGGTAGGCATCGAAGGAATGCGGATCGACTTCCAGCGCCCGGTTCAAGTCTTCAACGGCGGCTTCGCTTTCACCGATCTCGACGTGGATTCTCCCCTTCTCCACGGCCGCCGGCGCATACCCGGGGTTAATGTCCAGCACGCGATCATAGGTCCGGAGCGCCAGCTTCCACTCACGCTGGCGGATGTAATGGTTGCCGAGGTTGAAGTATCCGATTTCGATTTCCGGGTCGACACGAATCGCGCGCTGAAGCAACTCCATTGCACGATCCGACTGCCCGTTTTGTTCATAGATCAATGCAAGGTTGTTCATGGCTTCGAACGAGATGGGGCTGGCCTGAATGGCACGCTCGTAAAGGTCGATGGCTTTTGGGACGTCTCCGAGCTGGTCGAACATCCAGCCGAGATTGTAGAGGTTTCCCGGATTGCGCGGGTCGAGTTGAACGGATTTCATCATGAGGGACAAGGTCTTATTGGGATCCTTCTCATCGATTGCGAGATTCGCGAGCCGGGCCCACGCTTCGGACTCCTTCGGATACATTTCCGCCGTCTGTTCCATGTAGCGGATGGCGTCTTTGATCTTGCCGATACGGTGATATGCGGTTCCGATCGTGAGCAACGCATCAAGACTCCGTGGATCCTCGTCGAGCACCTTCAACGCCTGCTCCACAGCTTTGTTGTAGAACAATCTGTCGTAAACGCCGGCATATCGATAGGCAAACGAACGGTAGACCGGCGGCGCCGCCTGAAGCAGAGGCTCCAGTTTGCCGAGGATGAAATAGTCGGGTTCGATGCGCTCGGCTTTGTACGCCTCGCGCCAGTGGCGGATGTCACTTGTCAGGATGGCGAGGGCAACTTCGGCCGGCAGCTTGTGGACCCGGCCGGCCGAGGCGCGGGTAAACGCCTGGATCGCGGCGTCCTTTTGTCCGAGTCCCCAATAGGCCTTTCCGGCCTCGAGGTCGACGGGAACCGTTCCTTTGTATCGCTGGAACGCGTCGATCGCGTCCGGATACCGCGAGTCTTTCACCAGGTTTCGAATCAGCGACGGATAGAGGTCCATTCGGCCGGGCTCCCGCTTCAGCGCGAGTTCCGTTTCGAAAATGGCGCGCTGGATGGCGGGCCGTTCGAATCGCGTTTTGGCATCGTGGGACTTCATCCACTGTCCCTGGCGAACGAAAAACTGAATCGCGAGATCCTGGACGCTCCGGGACGGCAGTTTGATCCGGTCGAACGCGGTCTGGAACTTCTCGGTCTGTTCCTGATCGAAATAGATGTGGAGCAGCAGTTCCGGCACGATCGGATGATTCGCATCGAGTTCCTGCGCCTTGAGCGCCGCTTTCTCGGCCTCCGGAAAATTGCGCTGCAGCCAGTAGGCCCGGCCGAGCATGATCCATGCGTCGGCGGATCTGGGTTCGACGGTCGTTGCATGGTTGGCCTCGTCGAGAGCCTTCGGACCGTCACCCAGTTCAATGTAAGTCGATGCGAGGCCGATCCACGGGTCCGCGCGGCGGGAGCCCTGTTTTTCGGCGCTTTCGAATTCACGGATGGCCGCGAGGTAAAGGTGAAGGCGCAAGTAGGCCGTGCCCAGCAGGGTGTGGGCCTCCGCCCTTCCCTTTTGAGCGTCGGGCAGCGCGCGCAACGTCTCGAGCGCGTCCAGATAATTCCCGGCGTCGAGCAGGGATCGGCCGCGGGCGAGCCGGTAGTCGGCAGGGGTTGGGGACTGGATAAATAATGAAACGGTCCAGACGCCCATGACCAGCAGCAGGGCTGCAGCGGCACAGAATAAAAGGAACTTCTTCATTGCATCACATTATAGACACACGGTCCTGGCCGCGGTGTCGGAAGCGCATCGCCTTTGTCGTTTTTTCAGCTAAAATAATCCGTTTGGTTGTTCGCACTAAAAGAAAGGTGGATGCCGCATGAGTACGGTAATGGCCGGGAGGGCCATTCGATTCTACGATTCGACGATCGGGAAAAAAGCGGTGATGGCTCTGACCGGCCTGGTCCTTTTCGGATTCCTGATCGCGCACATGCTGGGAAACCTCCAGATCTTCCTTGGCCAGCAAACCATGAACCACTATGCGGAAACGCTTCACGGCAATCCTCCGCTGCTTTGGACGGCCAGAATCGTTCTTCTCATCTCGGTGCTTCTACATATCTGGGCGTGGCTGGCGCTCGCCAGGATCAAGCATGCGGCCCGGCCCGTGGAATACGTGAAGCGGGCGAACGTGCAGGCAAGCCTGGGCTCGCGCACGATGTCGTTCAGCGGCCCGGTGATTGCGGCGTTCGTGGTTTTCCATCTGCTGAACCTGACGACCGGAACGATCAATCACGGTGGGTTCATCCCGCTGCACGCCTATGAGAATCTGGTAAACAACCTCGGTTTCATCCCGTTCGCTTCGATCTACATCGTGTGCATGCTGCTCATCGGAACGCATTTGAGTCATGGCATCTGGAGCATGTTCCAGTCGGTCGGATTCAGCCATCCGCGATACACCCCGATGATCAAAACGTTCGCCGCCGTTTTTTCGTGGATTCTCGTCGGCGGTTTTGTCGCCGTGCCCGTGTCCATCGTGCTTGGCCTGGGCAAGTGAGGAGACCTAATCAATGGAATTGAAATCGAAATCCCCATCGGGCCCGATCGAGTCAAGATGGGACCGGCATCGGTTCGAGCTGAAGCTGGTGAATCCCGCCAACAAGCGCAAGTACAACGTCATCGTTGTCGGTTCGGGGCTGGCCGGCGCGTCCGCGTCGGCATCACTGGCGGAGTTGGGATACAACGTCAAATGTTTCTGTTTTCAGGATAGTCCCCGCAGGGCTCACAGCATCGCCGCACAGGGGGGCATCAACGCCGCGAAGAACTACCAGAATGACGGCGACAGCATCTACCGGCTCTTCTATGACACGGTCAAAGGCGGTGACTTCAGGGCGCGCGAAAGCAATGTCTATCGACTCGCCCAGATCAGCGTGAACATCATCGATCAGTGCGTCGCGCAGGGCGTCCCGTTCGCGCGCGAGTACGGCGGCCTGCTGGCCAACCGCTCGTTCGGCGGCGCGCAGGTGTCCCGGACTTTCTATGCGCGGGGACAGACCGGGCAGCAGCTTCTGATTGGCGCCTATCAGGCTCTCGAACGGCAGGTCCATCTCGGTAAAGTGAAGATGATCTCTCGCAGCGAAATGCTGGACGTCGTCATCATCGACGGTAAGGCGCGCGGGATCGTGACTCGGGACCTGGTCAACGGAAAGATCGAAACGCATCTGGCGGATGCGGTCGTGCTGGGAACGGGCGGTTATGGAAACGTCTTTTACCTTTCGACCAACGCGAAGGGTTCGAATTGCACTGCCATCTGGCGCGCCTACAAGAAGGGCGCATTGATGGGCAATCCCTGCTATACGCAGATCCACCCGACGTGCATTCCGGTCAGCGGCGATTATCAGTCCAAGCTCACCCTGATGAGTGAATCCCTCCGCAATGACGGCCGGATCTGGGTGCCGAAGAAGAAGGGAGACACGCGTTCTCCCAGCCAGATTCCGGATGACGAACGCGACTACTACCTCGA
>JAHFTY010000259.1 GCA_023265365.1 Acidobacteriota bacterium | reverse complement strand
TCCCAGTTCGCCCGCGCGCGGTTGCCGCGCAGATTATTGGAGTCGATGACGCCGCCGCCGCCCGCGCCGGGAGTGCCGCTGGTGCCGACGGGATCGGAGGACTGGTCGTCGATGGCTTTCGACCAGGTGAACGACGAATTGAACTGAAACCCGTTTTCGAACCGCCGCCTGAGCGTGGTTTGCATGCTGTGGTAGACGGAATCGGCGCCGTTGGACAGATAGGCGGCTGTTCCGAACTGCTGGTTGGGGCGAAGACGCAGACCGATGAAATTCTGCTCCAGCCGTCCGGCCAGGTTGCCGGCCGCGTTTTGATCGAGGTCGGTGATCGTCGCCGTGCTGTTCACGAATGCCGCCGTCACCGTGCCGCCGGTCACCATCGGAATCGCCTGGCCGGTGACGCCCGCCGGACATCCCGTTCCGGCAGGAGTGCATCCCGCCTTGCGATTGGCCTGCATCATGAGGAATTGCGAAAGAATCGGCGCGGTCTGAACCTGGTTCGCATCCAGGTTGCTGTAGAGCCGGGTCCCGCGGTTCGCCACATACGCGACCTGCAGTGTGAGCGCGCCGGGCAACTCGCGTTGGATCGACAGGTTCCACTGGTGCACGGTCGCCTGCTTCAAGTTCGGATCGATGGTCGCGATATTCGGAGCGACGTTCAATAGCTGGGCCGGAGGCGAGAGGAACGACGAGGGTTTAATGCTCGGAGGCGGAAGCTCGGTCGGGAAGTTTCCCGAGAGCCGCGTGTTGTTGGGAACGGACGCGCAGCCTGGAGTCGTTGTCGCATAGGTGGTCGCCACGCAGGCAAAGGCCACACCCGGAATCGAGTTCGCCGCGGCGGTCGCAAAGAACGTCGAGACCGGATCGAACGAAATGCCGTAGCCGGCGCGAACCACCGTCTTGTCGCCCAAAGGAGTGCCGCTGAGCCCGATTCTCGGGGCAAACGCCGTGATGTTCGACCGTTGCCACCAGCTCTTCGCGCGCACGAACGTGACCGGACCCTGTGAACCATCGACTGGCTTGTCCGGCACAACCACCGGCTGGCTGGACTCCGTCGGCGGCTTGTTGAACTCCCATCGCACGCCGTACGTCACGGTGAGATTCTTTTTGGCCTTCCACTCATCCTGTGCGTAGCCGTTCACTTGTTTCAGCCGTTCGCCGGTCGACCATACCGAGTAGTAGTTGCCCGACTTCGACGGGTTGAACGTGTCGGTGTTGAGATTGCTGATGAACCTCGCGGTCAGCGATGCCGGAATGCCGAGCAGATCGTTGATCGTCCCGAGCAGCGTCGTGGTATCCCGGGCCACAATCCCCGAAGTCGGCAGATTAAACGCTGCGCCAGGAGGGTTATTCGCAGAGCTTAAGGAGATCGCCGGCACGGTGTTGTTCTGTCCGCTGGAGTTCTGGTTGTTCTGCTGGTAGAAACGCAGACTGGCGCCGAACTTCAACTGGTGCGCTCCCTTGACCCAGGAAAAATTGTCGTTCATCTGCGGCGTGTTCAGCCACCGGATCGAGTGCGGCTGATTGACGTAGTGAACGGTCGCATTGTTGAACGTGAACCGCGGCAGGCTTGTCGCGTCCGGGTTCGAATCGATGTAGGTGAAGTAGAACTTGAATCGGGCGAAACCCAGCGTGAGTTCGTTGACTTTCGTCGGACTGATGACGGTTCGGAACGAGAGGGCCCAGTTTTCCGCCGGCCTCTGCACTTCTCCACGAGGCGGGAAGCCCGGATAAATGGCGGGACGGCTGTTCAGCGGGTCGCCTCTCAGCTGATGTTCTTCGGCCCACAGGACTCGGAAGAAAACGCTGTTGTTGCTGTTAAACGTGTGATCGATGCGAAGAATGTTCCGGGGGCCGCGAACCTGGTACGGCGTATTCCAAAGGTAGCCTGCCGTGTTGAGTCCGTCGCCGCTGCTGTAGTTGTTCGGAGCGGGATAACTTCTCAGGAGCTTTAGCACCTGGGCGTCGCCGCCGATTCTGAGCGGATCGTTCGCGTACATGTTGTAGCTCTGAATGCATCCCCGGTCCGCCGCAGATGTGCAGTTGCGCACTCCGGCCGCCAGCGATCCGTCCGCCCTGACCAGCAACGGAGTGTTGCCGGTGATGGTTGAGCCGTTGATGCGGAGCGGGTTGGCGGGATCGGCCACAAAGTACCGGTAGATTCCGGAGAGCGCCGTCGGCGTATAGACGGTGGGAATACTGCCGAACGCCTTGTCGATCGCGAGCTGCAGATTGACCTTCTGGCCCTGCCATGCGCCGTAGATGAAAGTCTTGTTCTTCCTGATCGGCCCTGCAAAATCGAATCCGTACTGGTTGGATTGAATGTACGTCCGAGGGTTGCCCTGTGCATTGGCAAACGACTCGTTCGCGTTCATGACCGTGTTGCGGAAATATTCCACCGCCGAAAAGTGGTACTCGTTGCCGCCCGAGCGCGTCGCGATGTTGACGTTCAGCCCGGCGTTCCGTCCTTCTTCCGGCGTGGGGTTGCTGGTGGTGACTTTGAATTCCTGAACGTTATCCGGGTTGATCCGGAACACGTTGTTGACCGGCGTCGGGTTCGAGGCCTCGTTCGCTTCGATTCCGTCGATGGTGACGTTTCCGGACTGGGCGCGCATGCCATTCACGTTGACGCCGGTCGAACCGGTCTGCACGACGCCGGGCTCGAGGACGATCAGATTCAGTGGATTGCGTCCGTTCAACGGAAGCGATTCGATCGTGACATGCTCGATGATATTGCCAAGCGTTGCCGAGGTCGTGTTCACGATCATCGCTGCCGCTTCAACGCTGACGGTCTGCTCGGCGCCGCCAACCTCCAATGTGAAATTCTGAACCGATGGGGTTCCGACATTCAGGACGATGCCGGTGCGTTTCGCGGTCTTGAATCCCGGTATCTCGACCGTGACGGTATAGGTTCCGAGCCCGATCGCCGGGAACGAATACAGCCCGACTTCATTGGTGACCTGCCTGAAGGTGACGCCGGTGGCGTCACTCACCGCAGTGATATCGGCTCCGCCGACGACTGCGCCGCTCGGGTCGTAAACGGTTCCCGAAATCGTCGATGTCTGTGCAAACGCGAGTGTGGCCGACAAAAGGACGCAGGCAACCAGCACCGCTCTTTTGAAAGAAAGCATACTCCCCACCTCCGTAGTCTTGATGTCTCTCTGAAACCGGAATGCCGAAACCCGTTTCCCCTCCTCCAACGAGGTCCAACGAGGAGGGGAGGCGCCAAGGCGCAGGGGCATCGGGTTCGGCATTCTGTACTAGAACGAATAACGGGCGCCCAACCGGAAAATGCGCGGGTTGAGGATCTGTGTGTATCGCCCGAAACGGGGCACGAGACTGTTATTGCGATCTCGTGTTGTGCCCGTCAGGTCGTCGATTCCCACCGCGGTGCCCGCGTTCTGAATATTGAACAGATCGAACATGGCGGAAATTTTCTGGTGTTCGGTAATCTGGAACGACTTCTCCGCGCGTAGATTCACAAGGTGAACCGTCGGCCGGTAATACGTTCCATCCGGTTCGACGTAGGCCGTGACCGTCCCCTGTCTTAAGCCCGTGGTCCGGCCCACCAACTGGGCCGCGGCGAACGACTGCCGTCGTCCGTAGTTCTCGCCCTTCTGGGCGTTGTAGGTGGCCGACATCTGGACGCCGTGCGGCAGCGTGTAGGATCCGATCAGTTTGTACGTCCAGAGCCTGGTGTGTTCATTCGCGTCCGCTCCGTACAGGTGGCCGTTGGGATCGTTGGTGATGTTGCCCTTCAGGTTCCGCTTGGTCCAGTCGTAGCCGGTGATCATCTGCCATTTTTTACTGAAGCGCTTGGTGGCGCCGAACTCGAACGTGGTGTAGTTGTCTCCGGCGTCCCAGTTGGTCAGGTAGTTGTTCTGCGCTGCCGCGACAAGGCGTTCAAATATCGTGAACGGCTTGTCGTCCGCGGTTCCACGAACGCCGTCGGGGCCCAGGTCGACGGCGGTCACCGGCGCGTAGTCGGTGAACTTCTCGGCCTGATTGATGGTGTCCCACCATTTGTGGCGGAGCTTTCGCACCCAGTTAAAGTGGACGCCGAGGTCCGTCATGATCTGGTGATCGATGCCGCCGGTGTATTCGTCCGTGTATTGGTTTTTCAAGTTGGGGTTCACGTCGATCGGAGCCGCCTGCCCCGTGATGGTCAGCGGGGTCAGTGTCCGGACATATGCGGGAGTGATCTGCGACGCCGGCCGCCCATCCCACGTATACCTCGTCGTGATTGGCGTGGAGTTCGCGTTTGCCGTGGACGCCAGAACCACGCCGGTGTTTTCGCTGTAGCGGCCCCAGCTTCCTTTGATCGCGGTTTTGGTGTTTCCGAAGACGTCGTAGACGAATGCGATTCGCGGAACCGGGTTGTTGAAGTTCGGAAGGTTGATCTTCGCGATCTCCGTCTTCGTGGCGAATGGCCCGGTGCCGGGGTTGCCCTGCGGCGGCAGATACGAACCATACCGGTCGAAGCGGAAACCGAGATTCAGCGTCAGTCTCCGGCCGATCTGCCATTTGTCCTGAATGAAAAAGAAATTCTGGAGAAGCGCATTCCAGTAGCGGAACGGTGTGTTCTGCACCTGGAAGCGGTCGGGCCTGCCGCTATCGTTGTAAAGCACGATATGACCCGGCGTTCCCGGAGAGGCCGGCGCGCCTTTGTACAGATAGCGCTGGTCTTCGTAGTTCAGGCCGTAGCCGAACTTGAAGTCATGCGTGCCCACACCCATCTTGTCCTTGAAGAAACTCAGGTTGCCGTTGAAGTGCCACCGGCGCCGCTGATGCCGGAAAGGTCCGCCGGTGGTGGTTCCCGTCCCTCCGCCGGAATATCCGCCGCGGACGATGCTGGTCGTTGTATCGCGAACCGGAGTTTCATCGACGCGATTCCGAATCGGGAAATGATAGCCGTAGGTGTTCGCGGACACGTCGAGCGTGGCGCGATTGTTGAGTACAGACGTCCATTGTCCTTTGTAGGCCCAGCTCCAGTGCTTCTGGTATCCCGTCGAATCGACGACATAGAACTGCGCCGTGGCTCCCTGTCCCTCGCGGAACGGCTGCACTTTGCGTCCCGCCTGACCGGTGAAAATCAAACTGTTCCTGGGGTTCAGCTGGTAATTCAGCTTGATGGTGTAGTTCCACAGGCGTGTGGTGAACAGGCCGCCGGACGTTCCATTGTTCTGTTTCAGTTCGGTCGTCAGCGAGGAGTACTGGTCGCGCTGCGAGTAGAACCACCAGAATTTATCTTTCTTCACCGGTCCGCCGATCTGGGCATTGAAATCGTTGTACCGTTCGAACTTGTCGCCGGCGGCGATCCCCTTATCCTTCAGTGCATTCGTGACGTTGTCACCCTGAAACGATTTGTCTTCCCAGTCGAAGTACACTTCGCCGCGAACGTTGTTGCTTCCGGTTTTCACAACCGTGTTGATGAAGGCGCCGGGCACCGGCACTTCCGCGGAATTGGCGGCAGCGGAAACCTGGATTTCCTGGAAGGCCCCGTAGTCCATGTAAAAACCGGCGGCGGCCGTCCCTTCATTGGTGACGATGCCGTCGAGGTTGACCCAGTTCTGACCGTTGAATCCGAACGAACGGAAACCGGTCTGCGTTCCCATGGTGGATCCGCCCACATCGAAGCGTGTGGTGGCCACGCCGGGTGTTTGCGCGAGGACCACCCAGAGATCGCGCGAATTCGGAAGGTCGCGCAGCATCGACTGGTTGAAGTTGACGGCGACTGTGGCGTTCTGGACGTCGACCACGGGTGACTCGCCGGTGACGGTGACCGTCTCGGCAAGAGTGGCGACTTGCATGTTCACATTAAGCGTGGTCGTCCTTCCGACGGCCACGACAACACCTTCGCGGATCAGTTTCTTGAATCCCGGCAATTCATACGAAACGGAATAGGCGCCGGGCGGCAGCAGGATGAAGCGGTAGTTTCCGCTCTCGTCCGTGATCAAGTCTTTATCGCCCTGAATGGCCGGGCTACGAAGCGTGACGCTAATACCTGGGATGACGGCCCCCGACTC
>JAHFTY010000258.1:3141-6040 GCA_023265365.1 Acidobacteriota bacterium | reverse complement strand
GCACCATCGACAGCGCCTTTTCGCGAGTGCTGACGTCCAGAACAAGAATGATCTTCTCTTTCATTGATTCATTTTCCCGATGAGACTTCGGACGCCCGAGTGTCCTCGTCTTTGCAAGAACCGCTGCATCTGCTTCAGGACGTGAAGGGGGGCGCGGGGATCGTGGAAGTTGGCCGTGCCGACCTGAACGGCAGTGGCGCCCGCGAGCAGGTATTCGACAGCGTCCGTACCCGTCGCAATACCGCCCAGGCCAATCACCGGAATCGCCAGTGCCCTGGTGATCTGGTAAACCATGCGCAGCGTAATGGGCTTGATTGCCGGTCCGGAGAGCCCTCCCGTGATGTTATGGATTCTCGGCTTGAAGGTCTCCACGTCGATCGCCATTCCCAGGTAAGTGTTGGCAACGCTCAACGCGTCGGCGCCGCCATCCTGAGCGGCGCGCGCAAGCTCGACGATATCGGTGACGTTGGGGGAGAGCTTCACCACGATGGGACGGCGGCTGCGGTCCTTCACGCGGCGGGTCAGGCGCGTGGTCAGCCCGGGATTCGTGCCGAAGACCATGCCGCCATGCTCCGTATTGGGACAGGAAATGTTGAGTTCGTAGGCCGTGATTCCTTCGCAGGTATTGAGCTTTTCGACGACCTCCACGTACTCGTCCTCGGTGAATCCGAACACGTTGACGAAGATCGCGCATCCGACACCTCGAAGAAAAGGCATCTTGTCGCGCATGAATGCATCGACGCCGACATTTTCCAGGCCGATGGAGTTCAACATGCCGGATGCGGTTGGAAAGAGCCGGGGAGGAGGATTCCCATCGATCGGATGCGCGGAGGTTCCTTTGACGGAAATCCCGCCGATCTGGCAAAGGTCCGAGAATTTCGCGAACTCTTCACCGTATCCGAACGTCCCGCTTGCCGCGATCACTGGATTTCGAAGAGAAATTCCCGCGAATTCAACGGAGAGGTCGGGAAGTTGGGCCATGCGTGAACAAAGTACCATATGTCATAATGTTCGGCGCATGACATTGAAGCTCAGCTATCAGTTGATGAAGGCCGGCGACGTGGAAACCACACTCAAGCGATTGGCCCAAGACATTCTCGAAAAGAACGCCGGCCGGGAAGTCGTGCTTGTCGGCATCCACCGCCGGGGCGTTCCGATGGCTCAGCGGATGGCTGCGTCGATCGCAGCATTGACCGGCAAGGAACCGTCGCTCGGCGTTCTCGACATCAATTTGTACCGCGACGATCTGACCCGCGTTGCGTTCCAACCGGTCGTCCGGCGGACCGACGTGCCTCCGAATATCGACGACAAGGACGTCATCCTCATCGACGACGTCCTCTACACCGGCCGCACCATTCGTGCCGCCCTCGACGCGTTGTGTGATTTTGGCCGGATGCACTCCATACAACTGTGTGTCATGGTGGATCGGGGTCACCGCGAGCTTCCGATCGAGGCCAACTTCATCGGCCGGAAGATCGGCACCAAAGACAACGAAGTGGTGGAGGTCAAACTCAAGGAAATCGACGGAGAAGACGCCATCTACGTGATGGAAAAGCCGGAATAGCCAGTCCAATGCTGAAGCACAAGGACCTTCTCGGTATCGAGAATCTGTCGTGCGGCGAGATTCTTGAAATTCTGGACACCGCCGAATCTCTCCAGGAAGTTTCTTCCCGTCCCATCAAAAAAGTGCCGACGCTGCGCGGCAAAACGGTGATCAATCTTTTCTATGAGGCGTCGACCCGCACCCGCACTTCCTTCGAGATTGCCGGGAAACGTCTTTCCGCGGACGTGATCAACATTTCCGCTTCAACGAGCAGCGTATCCAAGGGCGAAACCCTGATCGACACCGCGAAAACCCTGGACTCGATGGCATCGGATTGCGTCGTCGTACGTCACGCCTCGTCGGGCGCGCCACACGCGCTCTCGAAGCTGCTGAAGTCTTCGATCGTCAACGCCGGGGACGGCGCCCACGAACACCCGACCCAAGCGTTGCTGGACGCGTTCACCATCCGGCAGCGCAAACGCACACTCACCGGACTGAAGGTCGCCATAATCGGCGACATCGCCCACAGCCGCGTCGCGCGTTCGAATCTGTACCTGCTCACGAAGTTCAAGTCGCACGTCTGGCTGTGCGCGGCCCCAACCCTGATGCCTGTGGCGATGGATCAGATGGCCGGCCGGGGCAACCCGTACGTCCATCTGACCCATTCCATGGAGGAAGCGGTCACCGGCGCGGACATCATCATGATGTTGCGCGTTCAGTTCGAGCGGATGAGCGAATCGTTCTTTCCCTCGGTTCGTGAATACTCGCGATACTACGGGCTAAATCGCGCTCGCGTGGGACAGGCGAAGCCGGACGTCATCATCATGCATCCGGGCCCGATCAACCGCGGCGTGGAAATTGCGACGGACGTGGCGGACGGACCGTACTCCGTCATTCTCGATCAGGTTGCCGCCGGCGTGGCAGTACGCATGGCGATTCTCTACCTGCTGCTGGGGGGACATGGATCTACTGATTAGAAACGGCCGGCTCATCGATCCGGCGCGAAAACTGGACGCGGTCACGGATGTCCTAATCCGCGACGGCAAAATCCGCGCGGTTGGAAGCCACGAAGCAACGCAAGATATTCCGTCGTTCGACGCCACCGGCCTGATTGTCGCGCCGGGATTCTTCGATATTCATGTTCACCTGCGCGAACCCGGAACCGAAGAAGCGGAAACGATCGCTACCGGCGGCCAGGCTGCGGTGGCCGGCGGATTCACCGCTGTCGCCGCAATGCCCAACACCAAGCCGCCCAACGACAGTCCATCGCTGACGCAGTACATCATTTCCGAAGCGAAGAAATCCTCGCCGGCGCGAGTCTTTCCCATCGGGGCCATCACGAAGGGACAAAAGGGT
>JAHFTY010000258.1:0-3131 GCA_023265365.1 Acidobacteriota bacterium | reverse complement strand
AGGGTGAAACACTCGCGGAGATCGGCGAAATGGCCGAAGCCGGAATCGTGGCCATTTCCGACGACGGGAAACCCGTGATGGATGGACAGCTTTTCCGCCGGGCTCTCGAGTACGCGCAGATGTTTGATCTGCCCGTCATCCAGCATTGCGAAGACCTTCACCTTTCCCGTGGCGGCGTGATGCACGAAGGCGTCTACTCCACGCGGCTCGGATTGAAAGGAATACCGGCGGCCGCGGAATCCACCATGGTTTCCCGAGACGTCATCCTGACCGAAATGACCCGCGGGAAATATCATGTCGCGCACCTGAGCACAAGAAAGGCCATCGACATGGTCCGTGAAGCGAAGGCACGCGGGCTGCGCATCTCGGCGGAAGTCACTCCGCATCACTTCACCCTGACGGATGCGGCAGTCGCGGATTACAACACGAACGCAAAGATGAACCCGCCGCTTCGATCGGACGACGATGTGGCCGCAGTGATCCAGGGCATTCAGGACGGCACCATCGACGCGATCGCCAGCGACCACGCTCCCCACCACATCAATCTGAAAATGCTCGAATTCGACCGGGCCCCATTCGGCATCACAGGGCTCGAAACGGCTGTGGGGCTCGCCCTTACCCGGCTCGGCCTGGCGCCGGCCCGTATCGTTGAACTCCTGTCGTTGAATCCGCAGAGAATCCTCAAGGTCGATCCCTGGGGCTTGTTTGAAGGCAGCGCCGGCGATCTCACAATCCTCGACACCGGACGGCAGTGGACGTTCGACGTCCAGAAGTCCCGCTCCAGGAGCCGTAACTCTCCGTTTCACGGGTGGCCGTTTTCAGGTAAGGCGGTCGCCACGATTGTCGGAGGAAAAGTTGTGTTTGAAGATCGTGGTTAAGATCTGCGCGGCAATCCTCATCTGCGGCTTCGCCGCCGCGGCCCAGTCTCCCGATATTATCGTCAACCGGGTCACGGACAATCCGAAGTTCAAGGACGGCCAGGCGTTTGTTGAAAAGGACCACGATCGGATCAATCGCGAAAACATCCAATTGACCGAGATCGAAGCTCCACCCTTCAAGGAAGAGAAGCGCGCCAGGGCCTACATGGAGATGCTGAGACAGCACGGCCTTTCGGACGTTGAAATGGACGCCGAGGGAAACGTCATGGGGCTGCGCAAGGGAACGGGCACCGGGCCGCTGATCGCCATCGCCGCGCACCTCGACACGGTTTTTCCGGAAGGCACGAACGTCAAAGTCAAACAGACCGGCACAAGGCTGGCCGCTCCCGGAATTGGGGACGACACCCGAGGCCTCGCCGTGCTTCTCGGCATCATTCGCGCGCTGGATGCGGCGCAGATTCAGACCAGGAGCGACATTCTGTTCGTCGGCGACGTGGGCGAAGAAGGCCGGGGCGATCTGCGGGGAATGAAGTACCTGTTCTTAAAAGGACCATATAAGGACAGGATCCGGATGTTCATCTCGATGGACGGCATCGGCGACGGTTCCGCAATCACGAATGGCGCAGTCGGAAGCAAACGGTATCGCGTCACCTTCAAAGGACCGGGAGGCCACAGCTACGGCGCTTTCGGCATCGTCAGTCCGGCATTCGCGCTCGGCAACGCGATCACGAAGTTTTCGAAGATGCAGGTTCCGGCAGAACCGAAAACCACTTTCAGTGTCGGAGTGGTGGGAGGTGGAACTTCCGTGAACTCGATCCCTTTCGAGTCGTGGATGGAAGTCGACATGAGATCCGAGTCGCCGGAGGAACTGGCCAAAGAAGCCGAAACGTTTACCGGATACTTACACGAAGCAGTCGACGAAGAGAACAACGACCGCTCGACGTCTCAGGGGAAAATCGAACTGGATGTCAAAATGATCGGCGACCGGCCCTCGGGTTCGACGTCCGTGGGATCTACCATCGTGCAGACCGCCAGCGCGGTGATTCGCGCGTTCGGCCTGAAGCCTTCGTACACGATGGGGAGCACGGACTCCAACGTTCCGATCAGCCTGCACATTCCCGCAATCACAATCGATGCGGGAGGGAGCGGCGGGCGCAATCATGCCCTCGATGAGTGGGTCGACGTGGAAAAGACGGCGAGCGTCCGGGGCATCCAGATCGCGATGGGAATCCTGCTCGCGCTGGCCGGCATTCAATAGGAGTGAGACGTCGTGTTCAAAGAATTGTCGCTCCACCATTCATCTGAAGGCGACTCGCTGTCCGAATGCACGTCGCAGCTTGCCACCTAGAAATCGATGCGGATGCCTGCGATCGGCAGAAGCGGAAACATGGAATCCTTGCTGATCGATAATCTGCCGTTCGTGGAATCCGTTTCGCTCGCGTAGCGGACATTCTTCCTTTTAAGGACGTTCACCACTTCACCATACAGGGTGAGCTGCCATCGATCGAATCGGAACGCCCTGTTCGCACGCAGATCGAGACGGCTGTACACCGGCATCCGGATCTGGTTTCTCTGGCTGGACAGAATGATCCGGCCACTCGAATCATATTGAAGGAAGCCCGGTATCGGCATTCCGGACCCGTATCGATATTTCATGCTGATGTTGAGACTGTTGGTCCAGCGATAGGACCCATAGACATTGAACGTATCGCGCTGGTCGAAGTCGCCGTCCCAGCTCAGATTCGTGGCCGCGTCCCGCACCCGCGTTCGCGAATACGCGTAGGAAATCCAACCGAGCAGCTTGTTTGCGCTCCGTCTTTGAATGAACACCTCGACTCCTCTGGAGTAGCTTCGAAGCGTGTTCTGCACGGGCCTGCCGGCACTGACGCCTTCCCGCGGCCCGCGCGCGATACCGTTAATCAGGCGGAACTCGTTGGCCGCCTGATAGACTCCGTTCCTGTCCTCACGGTCGTAACCTTCGATCCGGATCCGCGTCTTGTCGTTGATCAGCCGTTCGACTCCCAACACGTAATGCGCCGAGCGCTCGGCGCGGGCCGCCGGGTTTCCGAATTCACCTCTGAGCTGGACGAAGTCCGGGAACTGGGAGTACTGACCGTATCCCAATGTCACTCGCGTGTTGTGGACCGGAGAAAAAGCGAGATTCAAACGGGGCATCCAGACGGTTTGACCGGTCATGGCGAAATGGTCGAACCGGATGCCGTAGGTCATCGAGAACCGCGAATGGAGTAATGT
>JAHFTY010000112.1 GCA_023265365.1 Acidobacteriota bacterium | reverse complement strand
CCGGTCGCATCGAACTTCATGATGACGTTCAGGTCCGACATCTTTCCGGTCGTCGGATCCGTCACGCAGGTATTGACGCCGCATCGCTCTGCAACCCAGACCGACTTCCCGTCCTTGTCGACCGTAATGGCGCTGGTCGATCCCCACGTCCGCCCTTCCGGAAGCTTGAAAAAACTATCGATCGTTTGATACGGGTTCGGTGCGTCGTTCGTCGGCGCCTGGCCATAGGCCGCAGCCGATACCAACACCAGAACGAATGCGATTCGAAATACTCGCAACATGGAATCCCTCCGGAATGGTGAAATTGATTTTGCCGGCCGCAATTGTAAGACGCGCCGGAGAATTTGTCCGCTGTTTCCTTTGGTAACGCCTGTTTCCGTGACTGATCCCTTTCGCTACGGTCGACTTTCCGATGGACCACTTAAGTACTGGATTTCCGGGGGGTGAGCAATTGGTAGCCGCCTTGCGATAAGGAAGGCCAATATGGCAAAAGTACTCAGCAATGGTCGACTTTGGGGTAGTGGTAGCCGAATCGCCGAGGAGCGCCGCGATCAGATCGTGAGGTTGTTACGGTCTTCGGAACTCCCGATCCGTATCATCGCGCTTCGTCTCGGCATCTCCGCTGAAGCTGTCAGTTCCATCAACGCTTCCGAGAACTACATCCGTCCCAAAGGTCATCGGCCCGAACGCTTCTAACCAAACACGCCAGCAATCTCCCCTCCTCCGCGAAGGCCGGAGGAGGGGTGGCACCTTCGTCCGGTGTCAGTGGTGCCTGACACCTTTTTATTTCAAATCCTTTTCGATGGCCGCCAAGGCCGCTTTGGCGTCGGTGAGCGCCTGCCGCATGGCGCCCGTGGGGGGCGCCAGCGTTCCGGTGCGGGCGCCGGATCCGACGAATGCGGTGATCAACGCGCTGAGGCGCTGTCGCAGCGGCTGACCCGCCCCGCCGCCCCCTCCGCCGCGTTGTCCGCCGGCGCCTCCGATCAATCGCTGTTCGAGCGCCTGGAGCCGGGTTGTCTCTGCTCCGGCGGAGGCCGCCCGGCGTTTGCCGAGATCGGTGGCGAGGGCTTCCACTTTCGCCTGGAGATCCATCACCTCGACCGCGAACGCTTCACGCGCCTTGTGCTCGGTCAGCGTGATCGTCGAGCCCGGATCGCCCCGGACTTCGAACGTGTGCGATTCGGCGGCGGTTCCATCCACCTCGAGTGTCACTTTGAACATTCCCGGCGCGACGTGGGAGCCGCGCGGTCCGATGTCGTGTGACGGCACCGGCAGTTGAACCTGTCCGGGTTTCTCGCTGCCCGGCCCGCCGCCACCGCCGCCCTCTTCGCCGCCACCGCCGCCACCGCGAGCGCCGCCGGGCGCCAGGGCGGGCAGGGGATAGCGCAGATCCCAATTTACGCGATGGATCAAGCCGGCGGCTCCGGGTCCGGCGACCTCGCGAATCATTTTGCCGGACGGTCCGGTGACGAGAAGCCGCACTTTTTGGGCCGGCTTGGACAGGTGATACGTGAATGTCGCGCCGTCCGCGGGATTCTCCGCCGTGAAAAAGTAGTGGTCCATATTCGAGATGTCTTCCCAGTACAGCATCAGAGTGGCGCGCGGTACGGCAAACAGATGCGAGGGTTTCGCGGCAATCGCAGGGGTCCACTCCGCGATGGGGGAAGCGTCGTCGAGGATCCAGATGCTGCGTCCGTGAGTGCCGAGGACCAGATCTTTCGTGCGCGGATGGATGACGATATCGTCGTACCGGGTCGTCGGCAGGTTGGCGTCCAGCTTTCTCCAATGCCCTCCGCCATCGTGCGTGACGAAGAGTGAGCGCTCGGTTCCGGCGAACAGAACGTTCGGCATTCCGGGATACTCGGCCAGGCTTCGCACCGACGCGTCGTCTTTCGGCAGGCCGCCGATGACGGAGGTCCACGTCTTTCCGAAATCGGTTGTCTTGAAGATGTACGGCGCGAAGTCGCCGTCGCGGTGCGCGTCAAACGGAACGTAGGCGGTTCCCGGGGACGCGGCGGATGCGACGATCCGGCTCACGAACGTGCCGTCCTTCACGCCTTTGATCGCCGCGCTCAATTCGGTCCATGTCGCGCCGCCGTCTCTCGAAAGCTGCACATTGCCGTCGTCGGTGCCGACCCAGAGGATTTTCGGGTCCAGCGGCGATTCGGCGAAGTTCGAGATCTCGCTGATGGCGTCGCCGTCGTTGCGCGACAGTTTGATGTCGCGGTTCTTCACGCCCATCATGTCGAGTTCGTCGCGGTTGATCGCGCGTGTCAGGTCTTTCGTCCGGGTCCATGTCGAGCCGTAGTCCTTCGAGATGAACAATCGATTGCCGCCGAGATAGACCGTGCCCGGCGTGTGCCGCGATGCCATGACCGGCGCGTCCCAGTCGTAACGATAGTTGGGTTCGCCTGCCGGCGGACGGGGCGTGATCCCCATCGTGTCGCCGGTCATCGGATCGACCAGCGAAAGATTGCCGTTGCTGGACGACGAATACACTTTGCGCCAGTCGGCAACGTCGACGGCTTTGCCGGTTCCGTCGCTGAAACCGATCTCCACCCAATCCTGATTCAGGATGCCCAGCCAGTGGCGCGTGGCGCTCGGACCCATGAAGGAGTGGTTGTCCTGCAGTCCAAGGTAGATCCAGTAGGGATCGCGGTTGTCGACGGCGATGCGGTAGATCTGTCCGACAGGAATGTTGTTCACGCGGATGTACGTCTTGCCCATATCGAAGCTCTCGTGCAGTCCGCCGTCGCCCACGACGTAGATGTGGCTCGAGTTTGCCGGGTCCACTCGAAGGACGTGATGGTCGGTTTTCAGGCCGACGTCGTAGGTCGGCGAGGTCGGCTCTTCCTCGAACGTCGCGCCGCCGTCCTCGCTTTTGACGATGTAGGTGCCCGGAAGCCAGACGCGTTTGTCGTTGTTCGGATCGATGGTCGGCTTGCTGTAGTACATCGGCCGCGGGTTGGTGTTGCTCATCCGCTTCCAGGTGGCGCCGGCATCTTCGGTGCGGTAGGTGCCTCCCTGGTGGCGTGCTCGATGGTGGCGATGAGCACGTCCGGTTTCGAACGCGCGATGGCGAGGCCGATGCGTCCCTTGTCGCCGGCCGGAATTCCATTCTCCAGTTTCTTCCAGGTGGCGCCGGCGTCGATCGTCTTGTAGATCGCGCTTCCGGGGCCGCCGCCGTTGAAGCCGAAAGCCCGGCGCAGCCGCTGATACGTTGCGGCATACAGCACCTTCGAGTCGCGCGGGTCCATCACGATGTCGGTCGCGCCCGTGAATGAATCCACGTAGAGCACCTTCGCCCACGTGCGTCCGGAGTCGGTGGTCTTGAACACGCCGCGTTCTTCGTTACCGGCCCAGAGGTTGCCGGCTGCCGCGACGAACGCGATGTTCGGATTGGCGGGATCGAGCACGACTCGTCCGATGGAGCGCGTGTCGTGCAGTCCCATGTAGCTCCAGGTGTCGCCGCCGTTCGTCGAGCGATACACGCCGCCGCCCCACGACGAACTCTGGCGGTTATTGTTCTCGCCCGTTCCCGCCCACACGATCCTCGAGTCGCCCTCGAAGATGGCGAGCGCGCCGAAGGTGTTGTCCGGTTGTTTGCCGAAGATATCCTTCCATGTCACGCCATTGTTGGTGGACTTCCAGATGCCCCCTGAAGCCGCCCCGGCGTACAACACCGCGGGATTCTTCGGATCGATCTGAAGATCGTGGATCCGTCCGCCCGACGCCGCGGGCCCGATGCCTCGGAAATGAAGCGCGTCGAAAGGAGATCGTTCGTCCTGGGCCTGTGTGCCGATCGTGGAAAACCCGGCGAATACAGCCAACAGAACGAGAACGGCGATTGCCGAAAGAGCGGAGAAACGTGGCGCGATGCGCATGAAGGTAACCTCCGAGTCGAGTGCCGCGAAGCGTATTCGAGTGGACGACGCGCTGCAACAGAAAGTTCAGTGGCCGAAGTCTGCTGGAGACGTCCGACAAGGAGTAAGATTTTTCCCCGCGTCAGCGCCGGGGTGGCGCTTTTCAAGAAACTGATTTGTTGAACGAACCGCCCCGCCGCTCCGCGGCACCCCGCCTTGGCCAAGGCGGGGAAAAGTCCTCGTCCTGCGACTCTTATGGCTTCATGTAATAACCAGACCGCATCGCCCGACTTTTTGTGCAAAGCCTCGAGGAGACGGCGGTGGTTCCTAACGCAAAGCCGCCCCGGCTCACCAGACCCGGACGCGGTCCTTCGGATCCAGGTACATCTTCTGTCCGGGCTTCACGTCGAACGCCGTGTACCACGCGTCCAGATTGCGAACTGTTGCGGCGCGGTATTCGTCCGGCGCGTGACCGTCCGACGTGATTTGATTTCGCAGGGCAGCCTCGCGAATCTTCTGGCGCCAGCTCTGGGCGTAGCTGATGAAGAACTGGCGGTCGCCGGCGGACCGTCCCTGGAGCGACAGGTGGAATGCGTCGTATGCTGCGGCAAGGCCTGCCAGGTCGGCGATGTTCTCGCTCAATGTCTGCCGGCCATGCACGGCAAGATCGGGAAACGGGCGGTACTTGTCATACTGTACGGCCAGCGCGGCGCCGGCCGACTTGAAATGATCGAGGTCTTCGGTCGTCCACCAGTTTGCGATCCGGCCGTCGGCGTCGAACTGGCTTCCCTGGTCGTCGAAGCTGTGGCTGATTTCGTGACCGATGATCGCCCCCATCGATCCATAGTTGTGGGCGGCATCCATATTCGCGTCGAAGAACGGCGGCTGCAGGATGGCGGCGGGAAAGTTCAGCGCGTTTTGAAGAGGCAGGTTCACGGCATTCACGGTCTGGGGCGTCATCCACCATTCGTCGCGATCCACCGGTTGACGGAGCTTGGCGAGCTGCTGCCGGTAGTAGAACAGCTCGGCGCGCCGGATGTTGCCGAGAGCGTCGCCCTTGACGATTTCCAGAGCCGAGTAGTCCTTCCAACGATCCGGATATCCGACCCCGATTCGCATTGCCGCCACTTTCGCCTTCGCCCTGGCCTTCGTTTCCGGAGACATCCAGGTGAGCGAGTCGATCCGGTTTGCGAACGCCTTCAACAGATCGTCCGTCATCGCCTTGACTTTGGTCTTTGTCTCCGCCGGAAAGTGGCGCGCGACGTAGATCTTTCCGACCAGCTCACCCAGAGCCCCACTCGTGTAGTCGGTGCCGCGCTGCCACCGTTCGCGCAACTGGGGCGTGCCGTTCAGCGCCTTGCCGTAGAACATGAAACTCTCGTCGACGAACGCTTTCGGCAGGAAGCCGGCCGCCTGTTCGATGGTGTGAAGGGTCAGCCAGTCTTTCCATACATCGATGGGTTCGGAGGCGGCGAGCGCGGACAAGCCGGCGAGTGCCTTGGGATGCCAGATGATGAACGCCGGCGAATCTTTCAGCGAGGCTGCCTCGAGCAAAGCAGGCCAGTCGAGGCCGGGAGCTTTCGTGGCGAGTTCCTCGCGTTTCCACGGCCCGGCATTGTGGACGTCCGCCGACTCGACGCGTGTCGCATGCGTCTTCGCCATCTTCGTTTCAAGCCCGAAGATCCGGGCGGCTCGCGCCGCCGGTTCGGACACGCCGGCGAGTTTGAGCATCGCTTCGATGTGAGTCCGGTATTGGGTTCGCAATCCGGCCATGTGCGGATCGTCGGAGACGTAGTCGTCGCGATCCGGCAGGCCCAGTCCTCCCTGCAGCAGGTACGGCGTATTGTGGGAGGGATCGGTCAGACCCTGGGCGATCCAGACGCCGATCAGATTATCCGTTTGGAAGTTCGTGCTGTTGAGCGGGTCCACGTCGGCGCGCAACCGGCTGCCGATGACGCGCGACAAGGCCCGTTTGTCGCCGATCCGGGCAATCTCGTCGAATTGCTCCTGAAGCGGGGCGACACCCTTCGATTCGATGGCGGCCTCGTCCATGAAGCTGGAGTAGAAGTCGCCGATCTTCCGCATGTCTTCATTCCCGCCGGTGTCCTTTGCGGCGTCCTGGATGAGCGCGACGGTTTTCCTGCGTGTGTCGTCGGCCATCATCGCAAAGACGCCGAAGCTCGACTTGTCCGGCGGGATCGCCGTTGTCTTGAACCAGCCGCCGTTCGCGTATGCGAAAAAGTCGTCGCCCGGAACGACCGATTCGTCCATGCCTGGGTCGTCGGCGATTGTGGGAGCCTTGCATGCCGGGATCGCGAGAAAAGCCGCGATCACCGAAAGACGAAAGAAGCGTCGAAGGGAAATCATCAGCGCATTCTATGCGAAGCGCCGGGTTGACGTTCAGGTTTGGACTCGATAGCATGCCGGAACAGTGGGTAAGAAAATCTCAAACAGTCTGCTGACCTTGAGTTCTGCCGCGATCCTCGCCGTGTACGCGGCCGGGTATGAACGCACCGGCCCCGCCGCCGACCGGTTTGCCCGCCAGGCCGAACATCGTCGTGCGGCCGCCGCTCCCGTTTCGGCGAGTGTGGCGGGGCCGGCGGTTCTGGATGAGGTTTCGGCCGCTCCATCGCCTTCGCCGAAAAAAGGCCTCAGAACCGTGCGGGAAACGGCGCCACCCACTGCTGTCGTTGCAGGCGCCGAGCCGGTGGTTTCATTTGAGCCAAAGGAAGAATGGGTTCCGGCAGCGGCTCCTGTTCCGGAGCCGGCTCCGGCGCCCGTGGTTCCGGACCGCGTCTATAAGGATGGAACCTATCTCGGTTGGGGATATTCGCGTCACGGCGATATCCAGGCATTCGTGCGGATTCAGGATGGCCGCATCGTCGCCGCCGGAATAGAGAAGTGCTGGACCCGCTACTCGTGTTCGTGGATCGAACATCTCCCGCCGCAGGTTGTTCTACGGCAAAGCCCGGACGTGGACTACGTCTCCGGCGCGACGCAAAGTGTCGACGCATTCTATGGCGGCATCGTCGAGGCCCTGTCCAAAGCAAAATGATCCGAAGCATCCCCGCTATGGGAACCATTGTGACGATTCAGGTCGAAGGTCACGACGCCGATCCCGTGATCGAACGCGCTTTCGGCTGGTTTCAAACGATCGAAGGGCGATGTTCCCGGTTCGACCCGCAGAGCGAATTGATGCGCCTCTCCGCGAGCGTCGGTGTACCGGTCCCGGTCAGTCCGGTTCTTTTTGAAGCCGTGGGATTCGCGCTGGCCGTTTCCCGTGAAACGGAAGGAGCCTTCGACCCGGCCGTCGGGCAGGCGATGCAGGCGCGCGGCTACAACCGCGAGTATCGAACGGGAGCGCCTCTTGTGGCCGAAGCTGAGGCGGACGCCGGTGTCAGTTATCGCGACATTCATCTCGATCCCGAGTCGAGATCGGTCACTCTCCGGCGCTCGCTGACTCTCGATCTTGGCGCAGTGGCGAAAGGATTCGCCCTCGACATGGCGGCGCGCGAACTTCAGGCGTTCGAAGATTTCGCGATCGATGCGGGCGGCGATCTTTACCTTCGCGGTTCGAATCCAAACGGCCGGCCGTGGTCTGTCGGTATCCGCCATCCCCGTCATGATGGCGAATGTATCGAATCGCTCTGCGTGTCGGATCAGGCGGTCTGCACTTCAGGCGACTACGAGCGAGGCCGGCATATTCTCGATCCGCGAACCGGCGAGGCGGCGGACTCCGCGGCGAGCGTCACGGTCCTCGCGCCCACCGCGATGATGGCGGATGCGCTCGCCACAGCGGCTTTTGTTCTCGGTCCTGTCGAAGGGATCCGGCTGCTGGATCGCATGGGCGTGGATGGGATCATCTTCACTCCCGCTCTGGTTCGACATGCGACACGGGGTCTGCGGAGTTGATCCGAAAATTCTTCAGCACCCCCAAAGGCCTGCTCATCGTCATTCTCGCCGTGTTGACCGCACTCGCCGCCATTGTCGAGGGAATCTTTCCGATCGCCCCCGGTCTGGCCGGAGCCGTCCTCGTTGCCGCGGTTCTCGATTTGTTCATCCTGAGAAGAAAGCACTATGCCTGGGAAATTCCGGATGGCGCGATTCTTACCGGACTGTTCGTTGCGATGGTGCTGAGTCCGCTCGAGCCGTGGTATGTACCGGCTTCGACGTCCATCGTGGCGATTGCGAGCAAGCACCTGTTCCGGACACGTTCCGCGAATGTATTCAATCCCGCCGCTCTGGCCCTGGTGGTGACGTTTTACATTTTCAATACCGGTCAGAGCTGGTGGGGCGCTCTTCCAGAACTTCCACCGGTCGCGATTGCCGTTCTGTTCGTCACGGGTGCATTCATCGCGGACCGGGTGAACAAGATGCCGCTCGTCCTGGTGTTTCTCGGGGCTTACTATCTTCTGTTTACGCTGACGGCATTTCTCGGCAATCCGAGACAGGTCGCCGAGATCTTTCGCGCGCCCGATCTGCATGCGGCGCTGTTTTTCGCCTTCTTCATCCTGACCGATCCACCGACCTCCCCGGTGCGGTATTCGGATCAGGTGACCTGTGGTTTGATCGTGGCGATCGCGAGCTACCTGATCTTCGAATTTGTCGGGGCGGCGCACTACCTTCTTGCGGGCGTGCTTGTGGGCAATGTCTGGGAAGCCTGGCGCCGCCGGCAGGCGGCCACGCGCAGGACCGCCGTCGCCGGGACTCTGTCGTGAGGAGAGATGAAAACGATCACCTCCGTTAGTCAGGACATTCGTATCGGACTTCGCATGATCCGGAAGACTCCATGGGTATCGGCCGTCGCTGTTCTTTCGCTCGCAATGGGAATCGCAGCGAACATTGCGGCGTTTGCGATCGCGAGGACCATCCTGTGGCAGCGCCTTCCTGCCGCCGAGCTGGACCGCCTCGTGGCTTTGTACAACCAACCGCGGAGGGGCCTCTCGTTCATGGGATTGTCGTATCCGGAATACGACCAGACGATGCTCCAGCGCCCCGCAGAAATGTTGCGCTTCGTCCTGATATTGGAAAGCGCAGACAAAATCATCGGCGTACCGAATCAAGCATGCCTCGCCCTTCGAGTGCCACTTGAGCCAAGGTAGTCGCAGAGAGGACGGAAATACCTTCGAGCGCCACTTTGCGGGCCGCAGCAGCCTTGTCGCCCCGTTTAGCTTCTTCGAGAACTGCATCGGATACGAATAGGTCAAACCGTTTTCGGTGCGACCACCAATCCTGCGTGACCTGCTGGTGGGCTGCAACAATCGAATCCCGACTGGGCTTCGCCGTCAGATAGCTGATGTGACAGATGTTTCAACGTAAACCTTCGGAATCGCCATTCCGTCTCCGCTTTTTCTTCAGTCATGCCAGCACTCAAAGAAGACGGCGGATGTGGGCGACTTTCTGTATTACGTCGTCTGCCCAACGGCCTGTGGCTCACCAGCGGCGGCCACTTCCGCTGAGACTCAAGAAAAAGCCGTGGCCGCTGTCTGGTGCAGCCACTTGTTCGGCAGCTTACTTGCGGGTATGGAGCGGTTCCGGTGCGGCCGGTGCTCCACGCAAGAGTCCTTCCGTGCTGAGATCCTCGTCGATATCAGGCCAGTGAATACCGTACCCAGCGCCACTGACCTTCCAATTTGAGCGTTGTTCCGGAGTTGCTTCCAAAAGCGTTGGATACCATGCGAGCGGTACTACGATCGTCCGCCCATCCATGAGATCGACTGCGATCGTGTCTTCAGTGAACTGAACGTTCTTGACTTGTTCGCCAGGCTTAACGTCCGAACCGTGCATACCATTTCTCCAAAAGAGCCGCTTCGTTTTCCTTCACCATCCGCTGAATCTTTCGAAGTGCCACGGGGCTGAAGCCCAGGTTCCTCACCAGAGCCACTGGGCCCAACCAGAATTTAGCCGATTGATCGTCCGACTCTGCCGCTCAGCCGCGAGCGGCGCGAGAGTCAGCAATACAGCCATGACCAACATGCGCCGCTCGTCGGTCTGCAGCGGCTAGTCATGCGCCGCTTTCCAGTTCGGCCGGATTTAGCTGTCTGGCACCGTGGTGCATGGTCACGATCTGATACATCACCCGACCTGAGTCTGTAAATGAGACGGTAATTGCCAAGAATGGATTTCTCTAAAATTCGGATCGTTCATCTCAGGAACAATTCGGCCTGACTCTGGAAAAGTCGCCAGGCGATCGGTTGCATCGAACGCTCTCTGAGCAAACACCGCCGCAACTGGAGGCACGTCACGCGCAATGAAGAGACAAATCGCCTCCAGATCATCCAAAGCCTGATGCGTCCACTTTACTTCAGCCATTTCGCCATTCGCTGGCGAGCTTCTTCTTGACTGATCAGGTCCCCGGCATCAGCCTGTTTGACTCCTCTCTCAATTTTGTGAAGCAGATAGAGGCGCTCCAAAGCGTCCTCGACGTTCGCGTCATCAGGTAACTCTTCGATGGCTTTTAACATCTGTTGCTTTGTATCCATAGACAATCTCCTTCGCCGCAGACGGTTTCAATCTTAACAAACCATCTTACGGATTGGCGCGTGTGGCTCGCGGGAGTGCGCATAACGGCTCAACGCTCAACCGCGAGCGGCGCAAGAGCCACCTTGCAAAAACCCGAAAACGATACGCGCCGCTCGTCGGTCTGCAGCCGCTTGTTATGCCGTGTTTGGGGCAGGGACTTCCAGGTCACGACAAATCTTGATTGCGAGAAAGTCGTTGATCTCTCGATGCCGCGGTACGGACGACGCTTTTCCCTTCGCGCGATTCACGTAGATCGTATGGTTGCCACCCTCCCGGAGGAACTCGCAGCCGTTCTGTTCCAAGTGGCGAACCAGATCCCGACGTTTCACTGGGAAACGATAACAAATGGCTCACGAATGACTGTACGGCCGTTAAGCGCTTCTTCAGCGAGCACCCGATTCGCTTCCAGAACCAACTCGACCGCCTCTTGAAGATTCGCTCGCGCGTCCTCAAGCGTTGCGCCTTGCGTATTTGCGCCAGGTAGTTCCTCGACAAAACCGATGTAGCCTTCAGGCACTTTTTCGAAAACAGCGGTTAGTTGCATTGAAATCACCTATCCTCGGCGACATTCTACATCGAGGAAGCCGCAGGGGAATCGGCATAACGGCTTCACGATCAGCCGCAAGCGGCGCGAACTTCGACCTTCGTCAGACGAAACCGATGCGCGCCGATTGTCGGCTGCATTGTGGTGTTAGACGGTTCGCGCGGACTCGTCTGTGATCTCCACGAGGGCTTCGCCTCCCTCAATCAGAGCAACGGCTTCAGCAAGCTTGTCCTGAAAGATTCGTTTGAGCCTTTCGTTTGACGTATTCCCACAGCGAAGCCAGATTACTCGCGGTGGTGCTCCAAAGCGCCGGATCAGCTCAGAAAAATCGCTGTCTTTCGTAATGAGGACAATGTCCGCTTGTTTGGCAGCGTTGAAAATCTCCCTGTCCTTGGCGTTCCTCAAACCAACGTCCCGGATTGCGATTGTCTCAATGCCAAAATGCTGTGTCACCCAGATCGCCATGCCCGGCGACAGCTGAGCATCCAGCCACAATTTCATGACACAACAACAGGGTGATCCAATTTCCGCGCCGCAAAGCTCAAACAAGCAGACAGGTCTTCGGGTTCGAGGTCGGGAAGCTCCTTGAGGATTTGCTCCGCAGACAGACCTGCCGCAAACAGTTCCAGAACGTCAGTTACGCGAATACGCATTCCACGAACACACGGCCGACCTCCGCACTGCTCCGGATCAATTGTGATGCGTTCAAAAATGTCGTTCATACAATCGGTATTCTATTCTCAAACACGCCTCGACGTTAGCGCCGGGAGATTCGATCGACGTTTATCCGTCTAACGCTTTGTTAGCCCGCGTTTCTGTGTTTGCGTCTCTGGCATTGCGGAAATTGCAGAGCGCAAGAAGGAATTGACGGCTTTCGACGACCTGAACACTGCCGCTACATCCGGTTCGAGAACGACAGCCACTGTATGATCGGACATCGCTGCGGCAAAACGATTCGGTTTCGCCTTCCGGTAATCGAAACGGTACTCAGGCTTCAAATCATCCCCTGATCTCTTTTTACGATTCGGTGTTTTCTTCATAGTCTCTGCGCTCCGTAGGTGTTGCTTCACGCGCACTGAATATTCGGATTCGTGTTCCAACGGGCGTGAAAGAAACGAGAAGCATGCGCTGTTTCATTGAATGGCCAATGATAATCTCCCGCTGTTCATCATACGAGTGCTCTTCATCTTTGAAGATCTTGGCCAACGGGTCCGCAAACACCGTCAGCCCTTCTTCGAAAGTCACGCCGTCATGGGCGAGGGAAATCAACGCCAACCAGCCATAGTGTTGAAAGACGAAATGCTTCATGGGTTCTCGTCACCCAGAGATATGTGTGTTTGGTCAACGTATCGATTCACACGTTCCATCCAGCCGCCATGCACAGCAGGCGCGGTGATTGATTAGTTTGGCTTGATACCGGAGGGCTTTGCAGACTTCTTCCAGTCGTCTCGAAGCTTTCCGGCGATGTCTTGAGCTCGAAATTTGACCGTATCACTGCCTCGCTTGAACAATGCGGACTTTGGCTGAAAATCTCCGCTCCAGATTACGTCGTCTGCTGACGATTTCAAACGAACAGTTGCTCTGGCCAGCGACCTGTCCGCGTATACGCGGAGCGCAAGTACTCCCGTCAGGATGGCGTCGGCGTTTTCCTGCTTCGTCGAGACAGCGAAACCTTTCTTCGTCAGTTCTTCCTCCAGAAGTAAGCGGAATCGGGCCGCTTCGTCAGAGTTCCCCATCTCGCCAACATATATCTTTTGAATGAGGTGGAGCTTTGTGACGCCTGCTTGTAGTTTGGTCTGAGTAAAGCTCGAAGAAGCCATCAAACAAATGGTTAGCAGTAGAAACTGCATCGTGTGTCCTCCGTGTCCTCCGCCTGGAGGCTTCGTCAACCTAACATTATGATTATCTGCTCGGAAACTGAACTACTCGTGCTCGATGAACCCACGTCCGGCCTGGATCCTATTGTCCGCCGCGAGTTCATCGAGACGGTTATCGGTGCCTATCAGGAAGGCAATCCAGGGAACCGGACGATTCTCGTCTCGACCCATCTCATTAGTGAATTCGAAGGATTGATCGATGAGTTCACGATCATCGACGGGGGTCGCAACGTCCTGACGCTCGGAGCGGGCGAAGCTCGGGACCGCTATCAGAAGATCCGCGCGCGGTTTGCTCAATCGATTCCGGACCTGGATCTCGGCAATGCGTTCCGAGTTCGACGCTCCGGACGAGAGCTGGAGCTGGTCGTCAACGGCGATCGAAACAAGGTCCTGGAACGCTTGCGGTTGCACAATCCGGAATCGCTGACAACGGAGGCGCTGACGCTCGATGAAATCTTCGTCGCGACATTAGGATCATGACGCCACGAACGATCCGGCTCATCAAAGAAGCGCGCCCGCTGTTGTGGCCCTGGACTGTGGTCACGATGCTCGGCGCCGCACGAGCATTGATCGGGGAATTCTGGATAGGCACGGTCAATTTCACCGTACTCACTTCGTTTGCCGCCTTCATCGCTCTCGCGCTGCTGGCAACGCTCCCGTTCGGTGTCGAATTCCAACACCAGACGTTGCCGGCGTTGCTCTGCCAGCCGGTCGAGCGCGCGAAGGTCTGGGCCGAGAAGATGACGGTGAGCACTGCATTCACTCTTTCCGCGGCGGCGATGTACTACCTGAACTGGCATGGCGCCTTTCAAGACGATTCGGCGATTCAACTGACGTGGTTTTTGGTGATCATCCTTCTCACCTTCTGTTCCGCGCCGTACTGGACGCTCGCCGGAAAGTCAACGATCAGCGGACTTGTTCTGAACCTGGTGGCAGCCGGTATGTTGAACGGCATCGGTTTGTATCTGATGACGATCGGGAATATCGGACAAGCGAACAAGCTGAGAGTGGGAACAATCCTCGCGCTCTCCCTTTCCGGAGTGATGGTCTGGCTCGGGCGGCGCAAGTTCATCCACTTCGAGTCGACCGGAGCCACTGGCGGAAGGGACTTGATGGCAGGCGGCCTGGGCCGGCTCTTTCGGCCCACGCGAACCAGCGCGTCGCTGAACCTGGTCCGCAACGAACTGCGCTTGCTCGCGCCCGTTTGGTTGCCTTCGGTGCTGGCGGTTCTCTGTTTGATTGGCCTGAGGCCAATTCGCTGGCTGACCGAGGGAAAGAGCGAAGTACTATCCACGATTGTTTCTTCTTTCGCCGCTGTGGTGATCGCGATCTCCATTGGGCTGGCGCCTCTTCTCGCCGGCACGCTCTCCGTCGGAGAAGAGAGGACAGCGGGAACGCAGACCTGGAACCTGGTCCTGCCGCTATCGAATCGGAAGCAGTGGCTTCTGAAGTTCGTTCACAGGCCTTCTCACGTGCCTGGTTTGTCAGGCGTTCGTCCTGGTCGCGGCCTCGATGATTGGCAACTGGGTATTCGACAACGAACTCAATGTCCTCCATTTGCCTTCGAACCTCCTTGGCCTGGTCACCCTTTCAGTGCTGATCTTCGTTCCGGCATTCTGGTGCGCATGCGCGGTCCATGGAACAGTTCGCGCCTCCCTATTGACCTTTCCGATTGTGGGGATGGCCTGGGCGGCTGGGACGCTGGGTTTCTTGATTGGGAGCAATGGCGCAATTCGGGCGATCACGCATTTTCTGATCGCACCATTTCGTCTATTCTCGCAACCGGTCCCCAATGGGATCGCGGCTGTTTTGCCATTCGGTCTTGTCGCCTGCTTTCTTTCGTGGCTTTTTCGCCGGTGCTGTTTTCTGGAAGATATACGACTGAAGGATTTCGTTATCGCCGTCTCGAACGAACACCATCATCGAACCTTGTCGAGCTGTGCGATTGTAGAGCCGCCGTGTTTTCTCGCGGGTTCTATCCGACAGGTCGTCGAGATACTCGTTTGCTGGATAGACGAGAACAAGTCCTTTTGGCCAGGTCGCATTCGATAATGGGATGCTTGTCCGCGTGCTCGTTCCAGGCACGTTCAATCGTCGTCCAATACCGAACGATCTCAGCGGAGTAGTCGCGGATCAAGGATTCCCCTCCAGCCTTCAACGAGGACGTTCATGAAAGCAGGAGCCCCAAGCCCTTCCGGCTGAGCCCCGCGATGAAGCTGTTATCCGCCGTAATGATGGCATCGGCAAGTTCCCGTTTGGTTTTCTGAAGCTGTGAAACCTTTTTCCTCGACGGTGTCGCGAGCAATCAGGCGATAAGCGAAGACACAGCGCGATTGGCCGATACCCGGACATTTCTTTGTTACACATACCGGACAGATCGTTTGCTACCGACAGCATTAAGAGAATCTGTTGTCGATTTGTTGCCGGGTGGTCAAGTAATTGAGTCAATGAGCCGTGGAGGAATCGAACCTCCAACCTACTGATTAAGAGTTTCTTCTAACTTCTTGATTTCATTGGATTCAACAGTTTGCGGGCCGCGTTTTTACGGAAATTTCCGGACTTTGCCGGGTCTTTTTCGACAACAAACCGGCAACAGGTTTCAGGCTTCGTGGCGGCATGGGTCGAGCTGAGCTGACAGGACCCCAGACAGCCGACACAGTGAGGTGTAGGTTCACACGCGTCTTCAATTCTCAGTCGGGGTTTCCGATACATAAGTTCGATACAACACACAACTCAGGGTCTTCGGATCGTTCAGATAGCGAAAGACACGCTGCTTGTCGTTATAGCTGTTACGCGACGCGCTGAGGCAGGTCGTCCAATCCGCGTTACTTCAGGGTTAAATCAGACAGAGGGATAGATGGAGTCTTCCGTTCCCGTTCTTCTCTAAGGGAGCGGGAACGGAA
>JAHFTY010000257.1 GCA_023265365.1 Acidobacteriota bacterium | reverse complement strand
GGTTTGCTTTCGTTAGTCTCCGGTTTGAACGGAACGGGAGAATACTTCGCGGGATCAGCGCCTCTGTAATCGAACTGAAACGTATCCGCGTACTGGTAACTGTAGAGGTACCCGTCATTCTCCGCGAAATTGGTCTTCAGGAAATCCTTGTCGATCGCCTCGACGATGGTGTACAGGCCGATGTATTCATCGTTGACGTACAGTCGTGTGTGCGCGACCCGTGGCGCGGGCAATCCCATCCGCCGGAAGAACTCCATGGAAATACGTTCGTGCAGCATGGAGGAATCCTGCGTGTTGTTTCGAAGGACGAAGGATTTCAGGCCCAGAAATTTGTTGTTGGTATCGTACCGGTCGAAATCGACGCGCAGTCCGGGTTTCACGGCACTTCGGCTGCCGAGGCCCCGGGATCGGATGCCCACTTGCGGCTCAAACTTCTCCTGTCCGTTGTAGAACCAGTGAAAGTCGACGGGATAGTAGGTGTTATCCAGATAGTTGTTTTTCAGTTTGGTCCACTCGTCCGGCCGGATTTCCAGCCGGATTTCGTGGAGGATGCCGGAATTGAAAAAATCACTCGCCGTCTGGCCGAACACCGGCGCCGCCAGACAAAGCGAAACCAAGGCAAGCAGTACAATCCGTTTACGCATCCAACCCCTCTACATCGCCACCTGAATGCGGGCGAGCACCGTCCAGTATTTCGCGCGCCCGCCGATGGGGCTGCGTTGAATGTCTTCGATGGTTTCTCGAATCCCGTTGATCTGAAACTTCACAAACCGGTCGACGAACCACGTGGCTCCAACCGTCCAGGAGCGATCGCTGTTGCCCAGGATGTTCGAGGCGCGGGGACTCCGCGACTCCCTTGTCACTTGCTCCGTGCTGTCGAACCGGAGCGCTTCGAAGCGTGCTGCCAGTTCCACCGCGCCGAACCCTCCGCCGGAGAGGAACGGCTTCTTCGGTTCGGTTCCATTCGATTTCATCGTCCCCAACGCCGTCCATCCCGCGGACGCGTACCAGCCTCGAGCGAACATGTCGCTCAGATCGGCCAGCCGGATGCTTTGCATTCGGCGTTCCTGGCTGACATTGATGAATTCACTCTTCAGCGACAACGGACCTTCCTGCCAGCTGAATTCCGCGCCAAGCCGGAGCCGGTTTCCATTGATCTGGATGTGCGGGAAAAAGGTTTCACCGGCGGCCGTCTGTCCCCGAAGGCCGCTGATGCCTTCAAAGGCCTGCGTCGTTACCGCCGCCATGCCGAGGTGTACTTTCTGAATGGTCTTCGGCAATCGTGGAATCAGACGCAGCGGTTCTCCGGTAATCCGTGCAGCCCACGCCTGATCTGCGGTCTTTATTCCGCCCGCCACCGCAACTTCGCCATCCGACTGGAAACTGCCGACCGCGTAATCGAGCCGATCCCCCTTGAGGAGCTTTCCGTAAACCATCACGCCCTTGTCGCGGCCGGAAGTGAGAAAGTCGGAAGCGCGCGATCGATGAATGAAGTCCAGTTTCGAGGCGGAGGTGTTTTGCTCCAGGCCGAAGGGCACCTTGAATTTCCCGGCCTTCACTCCTGCAAAACGGGAGATCTTGAAATCCACATAGGCGTCTTTCCACGGATATGCCGGCCGGGTCTCCCCGAAGCTGCCACGGAACTCCCGCTCCAGTTCATATTCCACGTACTTCGTGACTCGACCGACTATTCCGAATCGGGCACGGCCCAGTTCATAGGGGTCGTCCGTTTTGGGCGCGACCTTGAGGTCCGGCACGTAGTTGATGAAATCGAACTGCAGTTTGGACTCCAACTCAATCCGGACAGCCTTTCCGATTCGCAGTGAGGGACGATCCTTGACAACAAGGCGGACGCCGGACCTGGTGTCGTCGTCTTCCTTCGAATCCTCTCCCCCCGTTTGTTGGGACAAGGCGGAAATCGGAAACAAGAACAAAAGAATGCAGATCAGTGATCGCAATTCGCCTCCTGCAGTTCAGGGATGCCCACTCAATGGGTGCTAGGCTACATGTCGGCCAATCACCTGTCAAACGTCTGTAAGAGCAAGCGCAGACGGCGGTTCCGCCGAATCGGCACACCCGGCTCGTTGAAGATGGGAAGTGTTCACGCGATTCGGTTTTCCGCTCCTCGACGACGAGGTGGCGCAGATCTGCTGAACGAACCGCCCCGCCGCTCGGCTTTGCACAAAAATCGCAGGACAAAGAAATTTCCCCGCCTTGGCCAAGGCGGGGTGCCGCGAAGCGGCGGGGTGGTTCGTTCAACAAAGTCGATTTTCTGAACAACACCACCCCGGCGCTTCGCGCCACCCCTCCTCGCTGAGGAGGGGAAAACGCTTTTCCTCGACTTCGCTTCAATGCCAAACCGGCTTCTTGTGCAAAGCCGCCAACGCGGGGAAAGTCTGTGCGCGAAGCGCCGGGATGGTTCGGCTGATTCATTCGCACCTTCCGAGTCCCGCCACGCTTTAAACTTACGGGTATGCGCTGGTTTGCCGAAACGGCCGAGACGATTGCAGCGACGACGTCGAAACTGAAGAAGATCGCCGCTCTCTCCGGCTACTTCAATCGCATCGCAGACGACGATCTGCGGGCCGCCGCGACGTTTCTGACCGGCCGGCCGTTTCCACTTCACGACGTTCGGACACTCAACGTCGGTTGGTCGGCCCTGGGAAGTGCGCTGAAGGAGATTTCAGGCGCTTCGGACGAAGCCATCCATAAGGTCTATCTCGATCGCGCCGATCTCGGTGAAGTGGCTGAGCGGTTACTTTCGTCCGGCACCGTGTCGGCCCTCAGTCCCGCGCAAGTGCTGACGAGGCTCGAAGGTCTGGTCGGGATCTCGAACGTGGCGAAAAAAGTCCGTCAACTGACCGAACTTCTTCGCGCGCTCACGCCAATGGAAGCCAAGTATGTCATCAAGATGATCACCTCGGATCTCAGGATCGGGCTCAAGGAAGCCACGGTCGAAGAAGCGATCGCGGTCGCGTTCAACCAACCGGCCGACGCCGTGAGACGAGCCAACATGGCCCTCGGAGATATCGGCGAGACCGCGGTTCTGGCCCGGCACGGGCATCTCGCGCATGTTTCGCTCCGTCTTTTCAGGCCGCTGAAGTTCATGCTGGCGGCTCCCGCCGGGAGCGAGCAGGAGATATTCGACAACTTCACGGGGCCATTCTTCGTCGAGGACAAGTACGACGGCATCCGAGGCCAGTTGCACATCGGACCTGAACGGTCCGCGCTTTTTTCGCGCACGCTGGACGAGGTGTCGCATCAGTTTCCGGAAATCGTGGAGTCTGCCCGGTCGATGGAGAGCGCGATGATTCTCGACGGCGAGGTCGTGGCCTGGAACGACGGGCAGGTCCTGCCGTTCTCTCTGCTGCAGAAACGCCTTGGCCGCAACCGTCCATCCGACTCCCTGATGATGGATATTCCCGTGGCTTTCATGATCTTCGACGTCCTGTTTGCGAACGGGCGCACGCTCATCGACTGCCCTCTTGACGAACGCAAACGGCTGCTTGACGGCATGGCATGGCCCGCCGGTCTGTATCTGGCGCCGTTTCGCCTGGTCGACAAGCGCATTCCGCTGGAGCCGTTTTTCGCGGAAGCAGAAGGCCGCAGGAATGAAGGCTTGATGGTCAAAGCGGCGGACTCACCCTACGCGCCCGGAAAACGCGGGATGAATTGGATGAAATGGAAGAAAGCGCTGGCGACTCTGGACGTTGTGGTGACCGGTGTCGAGTTCGGCCACGGCCGAAGGCGCGGCGTCCTGTCCGACTACACGTTCGCGGTACAACACGAGGGAACGTTATTGAATATCGGCAAGGCTTACTCGGGTCTCACCGATAAAGAGATTCTGGAGATGACCGCCTATTTCAAGGAACATACGATCCGGGATTTCGGCCGGTTTCGTCTGGTCGAACCGAATGTCGTGATCGAAGTCGCATTCAACGGCCTTCAGAAGAGCAATCGCCATGAGAGCGGGTATGCGTTACGATTTCCCCGCATCGTGAGGATTCGTACGGACAAGAGAGTTTCCGATATCGACTCTCTCGACAACGTGCAAAAAATCGATGAGCGAAAGCAATAGCAATAGCCTCAACAAACGGAAGCTCGAACATATCCAGGCCTGCATGGACGACTCCGTCGATTTGCAGCGCGACAGCTTCGCCTCGCTGAAGCTTCGTTACAACGCCTTCCCCGAACTCGCTCTCGATGAGGTCTCGACCGAAACCGATTTCGCCGGGCACCGGATTGCGGCTCCGTTGATTATTTCTTCCATGACAGGAGGAATCGGGCCCGAATTCAACACCATCAACCGGAACCTTGCCGCGGCGGCCGAGCACCTGAACGTTCCGCTGGGGCTCGGTTCGATGAAGGTGATGCTCCGGCACAAGGAGGCCGAAGCCAGTTACCGGGTGCGCGACTCGTTCCCCGGATTGAAGCTCATCGCCAACCTGGGGCTCGTCAGTTTTAATTACGGACTCACCTATGACGACATGCAGCGCATCATGGACATCGTCCGCCCGGACGCCTTCGGCCTGCACCTGAACGCGCTTCAGGAAGTGATCCAGCGGGGCGGCGACACGAATTTCAAGGGGCTGTTGGAGCGTCTGGAGGACCTGGTACGACGGTGTCCGTTGCCGGTCTTTGTCAAGGAATGCGGCGGTGGAATCGCGCCGGATCTGGTTCATCGCCTGGCGGAGATGGGCGTCGCCTATGTCGATGTTTCCGGCAACGACGGAACCAGTTGGGCCAGCGTGGAAGGCCAGATCGGCGGGAATGAGATGGGAGAACTCTTCAAGGACTTCGGGCTTTCGCCGCGCTGGATCCTCGAGAATATCGACTCCAAGAGACTGGGAAGCACCCGAATCGTGGCCAGTGGCGGAATGAGAGACGGAATCCAGGCCGCCAAAGCGATCGCGCTGGGTGCAAGCTACGTGGCGACGGCACGTCCATTTCTCATTGCCGGCGTCGAGTCGCCCGAAGCGGCCGTTCGGGTGGGTCAGCGAATGATTTCGGAATTGAGAACCGCGATGTTTCTCACCGGAAGCTCGAATATCGCGAACCTCGACCGACACGTTCTGATCAAGTCGTGATAACTTATCCTACTGTCATGACGGAGGAAGTCCTGCCGACCCTCATTCAAATGCTTTCGACTCAGGCCACGCCTGCAGGCAGAGAGTGGTTTGACCGGACGTTAAGAAGTCTCGAAGACTCCGTGACGGAAACGAAGCTGCTCGCGGCATATACGGCTTCTGCGAGACACCTTGGCCAGGACCTGGTGGACACCGGACGCGTCGCATTGTTGCTTCACGCCGGCAAACGCGTCCCGGACGCGTTTTATGCCCTGGCACTGGCGTGCTACGAATCGGGCGACAGTTCCGAGCAGCAAAGCTGGCTTCGCGGTTTGAGTCTCCTGCCCGGCTGCGAGCGTTTTCTCGCGACGGCGATCGACTCCTGCCGCACGAATATTCTTCCGCAGTTCGAAGCGATCGCCTGCGAGAACCCTTATCCGTCGCGGTATTTTCCCGAGTCGAATTTCAATCAGATGGCGCTGAAGTGTCTCTTCAACGGCATCGCCCTGAACCGCATCTCCGGCATCGAGTCGCGCCTCAACCCGGACTTGTCCCGAATGGCGAATGACTATGTCAGCGAACGCGAAGCCGCCGGGCGCGAGGTCCCGGTCGATATCTGGTTCGTGGTTGCGCCGCATGTCGAAGCCACCGGACTGGCGCGCGTCCGGCAGTACCTGAAACACGAGAACCCTCAGCATCGCCGCTGGGCCGAAATTGGTTTGAGCCATCGAAAGGATTGATGTGCCCATGAAGATATTCGATCCCCACATTCACATGACATCCCGCACGACCGACGATTACGCCGCGATGGCCGAAGCCGGCATCGCCGCGGTCATCGAGCCGGCTTTCTGGCTGGGACAACCGCGAACGAATGCAGGCACTTTTGTCGACTACTTCAACAGCATTCTCGGTTGGGAGCGGTTCCGGGCCTCGCAGTTCGGCATTCGCCACTTCTGCACGATCGCGCTCAATCCGAAAGAAGCGAACAATCCGAAGCTCGCCGA
>JAHFTY010000256.1 GCA_023265365.1 Acidobacteriota bacterium | reverse complement strand
AAGCAGTTTCCGAAAGCACTCGAAAACTTTCAGGACGTGTTGAGTGTCGACCCCAACAACCTGTCCGCGCACCTGGAAATGGCGAAAATTTTCATACAGACCGGCGATCGACGGCAGGCGCGCCAGCACCTGACGTTGATCCTGAGCCTGACGCCGCAGGATGAGGCCGCGAAACAACTGTGGCAGATGACCGGTTCCTGAGGATCCATAAGGAATAACATGGCAAAGATTTTGGTTACGGGAGTGATGGGGACGCTTGGACGTCCTCTCAAGGCGGAACTTGTCCGGAGAGGTCACGACGTGTGGGGACTCGACCTTCAGCATCAGGCCGACACGCAATACTTTCGAGCGGATACCGCGTCGTACCGGCAGATGGAGCGTGCATTCGAGCAGGACTACGACTATGTCTATCATTTGGCGGCGGAGTTCGGCCGCATTAACGGCGAGGAATACTACGACACCCTGTGGACCACCAACGTCATCGGCACGCGGAATCTGCTCGAGATTCAAAAGAAGAAATCCTTCAAGCTGATTTTCGCGTCGTCGTCGGAGATTTACGGGGACAAACATCAGAGCATTCTGTCCGAAGAAATCCCGCTCCAACAGTCGATCATCCAGCACAACGACTACGCCGTGACGAAGTGGGTGAACGAAATTCAGATCATGAATTTCGAAAAGCGCTTCAACAGCCCCATTGTTCGACTGCGGTTTTTTAACGCCTATGGGCCCGGCGAGTTCTATCACAACTACCGAAGCGTCGTGTGCCTGTTCGCCTATCGCGCCCTGCACGGAATTCCCTACGACGTCTATATGGGATATCACCGTGTGTTCATGTACATCGACGATTTCATTCCGACATTGGCCAACGTCTGCGGCAACTTCGTACCGGGTGAGGTCTACAACATCGGCGGCGAGGAGTTCCGGAGCGTGAAGGAGATGAGCGATTTGATCCTGAAACACCTCAACATGGACGATTCGCTGGTCAACTACCTGCCCGAAGACAAACACAACGTCATGAACAAGAAGCCGAATATCGAGAAGGCCAGAAAGGCGTTCGGCCACAATCCAAAAGTGACGTTGGAACAGGGGATTCCCGCGACCGTCGACTGGATGCGCCAGGTTTATGCGGGGTCGATCAAGAGCAGATGAAGGCGTGAGAATTCTCGTTATCCACGAAGTCAACTACCTCTCGAAAATCATCTACGAATTCCAGATTCTTCCTGAGCTTCTTTCGATACTCGGAAACGACGTTGAGATCGTGGACTATAACGACACCTGGAAAACCGAGAAAGACGGTGGTTGGTTCAACCTGAGATCTGTCGTCCATATGAACGTGCACCGCGCCTACCCCAACGCGTCAGTGACGCTGCGCCGTCCCGGCCAGCTCCGGCTTCCGGTCGTGGCGCGGATCTCCGGCGCCCTGACCGCCGCCTGCGAGTTCGTGCGCGCGATGAAGCAAAGGCGGCCGGACGTTGTCCTCCTTTACGGTTTGCCGACAGTGGGCGTTCAGGCTCTCCTCGCGGCGCGCCGCTTCGGCATACCCGTTGTCTTCCGCGCGATCGACGTCAGCCATCAATTGGTTCCCAACCCGGTCCTGGTGCCAATCACCAAGGTCCTCGAGAAGTTCGTTTTCAATTCGGTTGATTTCAACATCGCGCTGACGCCGCATTTGAAAGACTACATTCTTTCGTACGGGGTGCCGGAAATGAACGTGCGTCTTTTGCCCTCCGGCGTCGACGCGGCGATGTTTTCTCCAGGTCCTCGTAACGACGAGTTAATGCGGGGATGGGGCATCGAGCCCGGAGATCCGGTCATCCTGTTCATGGGAACGATTTATCGCTTCAGTGGTCTCGATCGCGTGATCGAGCATTTCCCGGAGGTTCTGCCGAAACATCCGAAAGCCCGATTGCTGATCGTCGGCAACGGCGACGACGAACAACGCCTTCGAGCGCTTGCCGTGACGTGCGGCGTTGAGAGGCACGTCGTGTTTACGGGATTGCAGTCCTATTCCCTTCTGCCCGACGTCATTCGTTCCTCGGATTTGTGTATCAATCCGTTCGAACTGAACGGGATTACCCGGAATATTCTGCCGACGAAATTGTTTCAGTACATGACGTGCAAGAAGGCCGTCCTTGCGACATCGCTTCCGGGGACCCGTACTTTCCTGGAAGGTGAGAACGAGGGCATCGTGTACGCGCCTCTGGAACATTTCAACGAACACATCAATGAGCTGCTGGCCGATCCGGCCCGGCGCGTCCGTCTCGGCGAGCGCGGTTTCGAAACGGCCCGGCAATACGATTGGCTCGCCATCGCCAAAACGATGGCATCGTGGCTACGCGAGGCGGCAGCGTGAGCTCTCCGGCGCCCCTCAACGTCACGTTCGTCGTTCCCTACTTCTATCCGGCATGGCAATACGGCGGCCAGCCCCGCAGCGCGTACGAGCTCGCACGGGGCCTCGTTCTGAACGGGCACCATGTCCGGGTGCTGACCACCGACAGCGGGGGCGACCGCCGGCTGGACGTCAAGCTATATGATCGTCCGGGCGGGATCGAAGTGATGTACTACAGGAACATTTCCAACAGGCTGGCCTTCAGGCAGCGTGTCTTTATCCCTCCCCGCTTTTATCGTCAGGTGTCGGGCGAAGTGGCCGGTTGTGACCTGCTTCACATCCACGAACTGCGATCGACGCTCACCGTCCCGGCCTACAACGCGGCTCGAAAACTGTCGAAGCCCTTCGTGGTCTCCCCTCACGGCGGACTGCAACATCTCGGCAAGGCCGCGCTGAAATCCGTCTTCGACGGCTTGTGGGGACGGCGTGTCCTGCGGGACGCCTCCGCGCTCGCCGCGGTGTCGCCGACCGAGCAACGGGATGCCCTGTCCTTCGGGGTCAAATCGGACAGGATTGCGCTGCTGCCGAACGCCATCGATACGGATCCCTATTCGGTATTGCCCGAACCCGGGGCGTTTCGAAAACGATTGCGGCTGGACGCAGACGACCGATTCATCCTGTTTCTCGGCCGGCTCAACTGGGTCAAAGGCGCCGATCTCCTCCTCCGGGCTTTCGCAAAACCGGCCGGTGACCGGCGGAACATCAAACTGCTGGTCGCGGGAAATGACGACGGCCAGGAGAGCGAGCTGCGGCGCCTGGCATCGAATTTGAATCTGGCGTCTTCCGTCGTGTTCACCGGCTTTCTCGACCAGGAGTCGAAGCTCGAAGCCCTTGTCGATTCGGAAGTTCTCGTGATTCCATCGAGAAGCGAAGTCTTCGCCATTACCGCCCTGGAAGGCCTGTTGTGCGGCACGCCGGTTCTGATTTCTTCTGTTTGTGGTTTGTACCCTCTGCCCGGATCCGACTGTGGCGTTCATCAATTCCTGGTTGGGGACGTCGATGCCCTGTCGTCAAAGTTGGAATATCTGCTCGGCAAGGACCCGCCACGATTCTCGAAAGAGGCCGCACTCCGGTATGTGCAGCGTGAGTTTTCACCCGCCGCGATCGCCGCTTGTGCGGAGCAGATCTATCGAAAGGTCCTTGCGGAATCGAGAGGCGCAGCATGAGCAAGAGTCGCGTCACTATTAACGTTCTCGACGAAATCAAGCAGGTGCTCGAGATTGAAATCGAAGCGCTGCAATCGGTGCGGGATCATCTGAACGACAACTTCGTGCAGGCCGTGCGTCTCATCCACGCCTCAAAAGGACAGGTGTTCGTCACCGGCATGGGAAAATCCGGCATGGTCGCCAACAAGATCGCGGCGACATTGCGCAGCACCGGAACCCCGGCGATTTTTCTACACGCCGGAGAGGCGCTTCACGGGGATGTCGGGATGGTTCGTGCCGAGGATGTGGCGATCGCACTCGGAAAAAGCGGTGAAACCACCGAACTGAACTCTCTGTTGAAGGTCTTGAGGAAAACGGGTACGACCATTATTTCCATGACATCGAACCCGGGATCCGCAATGGCCGCACTCTCCGATCTCGTTCTGGACCTGCGCATTCCTCGCGAGGCTTGCCCTTTGAACCTTGCGCCGACGGCCAGCACGACCGCTGCGCTGGCGGTCGGAGACGCGCTGGCGGTCGCCCTGATGAAATTGAACGAAACGTCCCGCGAGGATTTTGCGCGCCGGCATCCTGGCGGTCAGCTGGGAGCCCGGTTGTTGCTGACCGTGGCGGATGTCATGCGAAAGGGCGAGGAGAATCCCGTCGTCCGCGTCGATCAGAGCGTCAAGGAGATGCTCGTGCGCATCACCGGTTTCCGCGTCGGCGCCGTTTCGGTGATTGATGAAGAGGGCCGGTTGCTGGGGCTGGTCACCGACTATGACATCCGGCGAGCTCTCGAGTCGGAGCATTCTTTTTTCTCGAAACTCATCACGGAGATCATGAATTCCAATCCGGAAACCGTCTTTGAAGACGAGAAAGCCATTGCCGCGCTGGAAGCGATGCGTCGGCGGCAGAAGCCGACCGCCGTACTTCCGGTGATCAACCGTGACCGGATTGCCGTCGGGATGCTTCACCTGCACGATTTGCTCGCCGCCGGTCTCTGACGGGTTGCCCCGCAGTCGTTTATAATGGCGTGTTTCGTCAAGTCGCTGTGGCTCAGGCTGGTAGCGTGTTCCAGTTTGGGGCTGACAGCCCGTCGTGTGTAAATGGAAACTTCAAGCTCACCGAAAATCGTCATCCGCGCTGAAAAGGGCTGGGTTCCGCTCCAGCTCCGGGAACTCTGGCACTATCGAGAGCTTTTGTATTTCCTGACGTGGAGAGATATCAAAGTCCGCTACAAGCAGACGGTGCTCGGCGTGACGTGGGCGATCCTGCAGCCGTTTACGACGATGGTCGTGTTCAGTATTTTCTTCGGGGGACTCGGTAAGCTGCCGTCCGACAACGTTCCCTATCCCCTGTTTACATTCTGTGCTTTGCTTCCCTGGCAGTTGTTCGCTCACGCCATGAGCGAATCCGGCAACAGCGTTGTTGGGAGTCAAAACCTGATCACCAAGGTCTACTTTCCGCGCCTGGTGATACCGTTTGCGCCGGTCCTCGCGGCACTCGTCGATTTTGTGATCGCTTTTGTCATCCTGATCGGGATGATGTTTTACTACCACGTGCGGCCAACCGCGGCGGTTCTGATATTGCCGGAGCTCGTTTTGTTCGCCGTTGGCGCCGCCCTGTCGGCGGGGTTGTGGCTTTCCGTGTTGAACGTGAAGTATCGCGATGTCCGCTACACGATCCCGTTTCTGACTCAGATTTGGATGTTCCTCACGCCTGTCGCCTATTCGGCCAGCATGGTTCCCGACAAATGGAAAGCCATCTACGGACTGAATCCCATGGTTGGCGTCGTCGAGCTTTTCCGCTGGGCGCTCCTGGGCACGAAGCCGACGTCGGGCGCCATGTTGGGCGTATCGGCCGGCGTCGTGGTGCTGATGTTCGTTGGCGGGCTGTACTATTTCAGGCGGATGGAGCAACAGTTCGCCGATGTCGTCTGAGCGGGAATGACTGAACCGGCGATTCGCGTTCATAACGTCAGTAAGCGTTTCCGGCTCGGAACGGCTCAGAGCTATGGGACGCTTCGCGAATCGCTGGTTCGGACGGCTTCGGGCGCATTGCGAAATCTGAAGTCCGTGTTCGGCGGGAATGCGGGAGGTTCGCCGGACGCGGGGATCCTGTGGGCTCTCCGGGACGTGACGTTCGACGTGCAGCGAGGAGAGGTGCTTGGCGTCATCGGCGCGAATGGCGCAGGCAAGAGCACTCTTCTTAAAGTGCTTTCCCGCATCACCCCTCCTACCGAGGGAATGATCGAGCTTCAGGGACGAGTGGGGTCTCTGCTCGAAGTCGGCACGGGATTCCACCACGAACTCACCGGCCGCGAAAACGTCTTCCTCAGCGGTGCGATTCTCGGAATGCGACAGGCGGAAACGACGAGACGTTTTGACGAGATCATCGCATTTGCCGGCGTCGAAAAGTTCGTCGACACGCCGGTCAAGCATTATTCCAGCGGCATGTATATGCGCCTGGCGTTCGCGGTCGCGGCTCACCTTGAAACGGAAGTCCTGATGATCGATGAGGTTCTCGCGGTTGGCGACGCCGCA
>JAHFTY010000007.1:24643-47245 GCA_023265365.1 Acidobacteriota bacterium | reverse complement strand
CTGGTTGAACCCCTCTCTCTTGCGAAGGGCTCAAAAGGACTTGGGCGCCGCCACCGAACGGGAAGCGGTCGAGATGGCACTGAGCCTGGTGACCTTTCGGCGGGAGCTGCGCGCCGGAGTCCGAGCGCTGCGTACGCTGAAGCTCTCCCGAATCGATTGATCTCGCATCCGTGCGCAAGTTCGTGCTGGATACCGACTGTTTCATTGCCGCATCCAGAAGCGATGCGGATGCTGCCACGTTCGAAACATTCGTCCAAATGGCCGCCCCAGGCTTGTACCTCAGCACGGTTGTCGCCGCCGAACTCAGAGCCGGCACGACTGGGGCGCTCGACCTTCGTAAGCTGGAGAATGCCGTCCTTAAGCCGTATTACAAGCGCGGTCGTGTCATCAATCCATCGGCGGCCGCCTGGGAAGCCCTGGGTAAGACCCTCGCTTGGCTGGTCAAGAAAGAGGGCCTCACTCTTCGAACGACACCGCGAAGTTTCATCTTCGACATCCTGCTGGCCTATTCCTGCCGCGAACTGGGAGCTGCTCTGATTTCCGGCAATGAACGAGACCTCCAGCGTATCCGGCGAGTCTTCTCCTTTGAATCCGTACCGCCGTATCCCGATCTCGGTTGAAGGAGTTGTCGAATGAAATTCGGGAACGTGCTCGCCTTTTGAACCCCCGGTATGCCGCCGAGCCTCATTCCTCGTGACAAGTTCGGCTATATCGACGAGGGGTGGCGCGAAGCGCCGGGTTGGGTTGTTCAGGAAATTGATTTGTTGGACGAACCGCCCCGCCGCTTCGCGGCACCCCGCCTTGGCCAAGGCGGGGAAAAGGTGGCGCGAAGCGCCGGGGTGGTCCGTCAGTTCCGAAGCGCGAACGTGAATAATGATTGGCCGGCGGCAACCGAGACGTACTGCGTTTCGCCGGCCTTGAAAGTGATTGCGCCGGAGTCGACCATCCCGCCCAGGCTCGCTTTCCACAGAACCTTTCCATCGCGGGCATCCAGCGCATAGAAGTGGCCTTCACGCCCGCCGCCGAAAAGGACGTCTGAGGCCGTGGTCAGCAGTCCGCTATCGGTGACGTCGTTCATCTTGAACTCCCATTTCTTCTCGCCCGTCCGTGGATCGATCGCGATGAACGAACCGTATCCGTCCTCTTCCGTCCATGTTTTCACGGCCCCTCGAACCATCATCGGAATCGCGGAGCGGGGAAGTCCGCCGAGGTAAAAGCGTCCTTCCTGAAATGGCGTCGAGGTTTTGGTGTAGACCGAGAAGTAATCGGCCCACGTTGGGATGTAGAACAGTTTCGTGCGTGGACTGTACGACGGCGAGAACCAGTTCGTTGCGCCCTGATTGCCCGGATAGACTTTCACGCCTTCTCGGGTCGGTTTCGTGTTGGGAGCGGGGATCGGGCGTCCGTTCTTGTCGAGACCTGTGGCCCACGTCACTTTCACGAAGGGAGAGCCCCAGAGGAATTTCCCGTTCACGCGGTCCAGGACGTAGAAGAATCCGTTCCGGTTCGCCCACATCATGAGCTTGCGGGGGACGCCCTCCCACTCGGTGTCGACGAGCACCGGAATCTGAACGGCATCGAAATCGTATTCGTCATGCGGCGTGAACTGGAAATGCCATTTCAATTTGCCGGTGTCTGCATCGAGGGCAATCACGCTGTCGCTGTAAAGGTTGTCGCCCTCGCGATCGTCGCCGTTCCAGTCCGGACCGGGATTGCCGACGCCCCAGTAGGTCAGGTTCAAATCCGGATCGTAGGACCCGGTGATCCATACCGGCGCGCCGCCGTGCTGCCAGGAGTCGCCCTCCCACGTGTCGTGTCCTGTTTCTCCCGGCCCGGGAATGGTGTAGAACTTCCATTTCTCTTTACCGGTTGCGGCATCGTAGGCGGCAACGAAACCGCGGATGCCGTACTCGCCTCCGGCGACGCCGACAATGACCGTGTTCTTCACCACGAGCGGCGCGTGGGTGATGGCGTATCCGGCCTTCGCGCTGCCGACTTCGACATTCCAGATGGGCTTTCCCGTTTTTGCATCGATCGCCAGAAGGTGCGCGTCAATCGTCCCCATGAACAACGTGTCGCCGAGAATGCCCAGGCCGCGGTTCACCTGTCCGCAGCACAGCCGGGCATCGGCCGCCGGTTTATATTCGTAGATCCAGAAAGCGCGGCCCGTCTTCGCATCGAGAGCGACGACGTCGTTCGGAGGCTGCGTAAGATACATCACCCCATCGACGACGAGCGGTGTCGCTTCGAATTTCTCCAGCGAGCGGGATTGAAAAACCCACTTCAGTTCCAGGTTCTTCGCATTGTCCCGTGTGATCTGATCCAGCGTGCTGTATCGCTGGCTCGAATAGCTGCCGGAATAGGATAGCCAGTTCTGGGGCTCACGTTCGGGATGCAGCAGCCGTTCGCTCGTCACCTGGGCATAGAGTGTTCCGGAGAGCAGGAAAAGAATGAAAATGCGAATCATCACGGCTCTGGCGGTTTCGATGGGCATCATGGCGTGGGGCCTTTCAATGAGAGCAGGTAGGCGATGACGTCGGCGAGTTCCTGTGGCGTCAGCTTTCCTTGAAACGAGGGCATGGGCGACGTCTTCAGTACGGTGAATTCTCGAAGCGTTGCCTTGCTCAGAGAGACGAGGCGCTCCCGGTCGTCGATCAGTTGAATCGTGTCCGTGTCCTCGTTGAGGCGGCGCCCCGTAATCGTCGAGCCGTCGGCGGCTGTTGCTCGAACAGTCCGGTTCTGCGGAAGAATGGCCGCGTTGGGATTCAGGATGGAGCGTTCGATGTCGGCGGCGCGCCGGTTCGATCCGGCGTCACCGAGGTCGGGTCCCGTTCGAGACCCTTTCCCGTTCGCCCGATGGCAGGATGTGCAGCCGCCCTGACCTTCGAAGACGGTTCGGCCCCGCGCGGCGTCACCTCCGCCGGCAGAAGCCCCTGCGCTGTTGGGCATGGACCTCAGAAAATCCACGAGGGAACGGCGGGCCGCGTCAGGCAGGCTGCTGGGCGACATTGCGGTTCCGGGAATCCCTCCGGCGATGATGCGCATCAGGTCGTCGTCGGTGGAGGGGCGCCGGAACTGCCCGGTCCGGAAGTCGACGCCTGGAATTCCGTTCCCGTCCTGGCCGTGGCAGCGTGCGCAGTTGTCTCGATACAGTTGCGAGCCATCCTGCGGCGGCGCGAGCACCATGAACGCGATGAGGATGGAAAGCATGCGGGGGAGTCTACTTCAGAAAGAGAGGAAGCGAATAGGGTTGTCGACCAGAATCGAATGCAGCGTGTCCGGTTTCACACCGGCATCCGTAAGCATTTTCCCAAACACGGTGACGGTTTGGGCCACGCCCGCGCCTCCGTTTTTTTTCAGCGCCCTCGCCGAAGAAAAATCCGAAGACAGCAGCAGCTTGCCGGCATAACCGGCATCGAGCAGCGCGAGGATCATGGTGACGCGTTTCGCGTCCGGCACGATGGGGATCGTCACGCGATCGAATCCGACGAACGCACCACGCTTCGCAATCTGTTTTGCGATATCGGCGGTGGGCTCGTCCAGGCAGCAGACATGTCCGATCGCGATCTTCTGCGGTTTGGCGCCCGACTCTTCCAGCAGGTCCAGTTGCCGGAGCGCCGCTTCACGCCGAACCGGCGGGTTCGCGGCGCGCGTGCCGGTGTAGGCGTTGTGCGTGAAGATGGGCAAGCCCGTGCGAACCTGAGCTTTCGCCACGGCGGCGAAGACCTTGCGCTCGTCCGCGGTCAACTCGCCACCTTGCTGCCCGATTTCGCCAAACGCGCCCAGCCGATTCGCCGTCGCTTCGCGCGCGAGGTCTTCGGCGATTTGATCCGCGGACCTGGAGGCAATGTCCTGCGGATAAGTGCGCTGCATGTAGTAGCCGCCGCTGGCGACGATATGGACGCCGGATTCATTCGCGATACGTTTCAGCGCGTCGAGGTTGCGCTCCATGTCCGGATGCCCACCGTCCACGATACAGCTCACGCCATCCTTTCCGGCAGCGCGGGTCTCCTCGATCATGAGGGCGACGTCGTCCGTGAAGTGGGCCGGCGTTCCCGGCGGATAGCGCATGGACAGGTGTTCGTGGAACAGGACCGCTCCGGATGACAACGCTTCCGGCGGCACATCCTTTAATAACGTACGGATGACCGGTTTCGAGGCCGACTGGTAAAGCGCAAGACCCGCGGTGGAGATCAGGAATTCGCGGCGGCAGATCATGGCCGCCGATTCTACCAGAGGAGGTCACTCCGCCCGCAACGTCGTGAGCGGGTCCACCCGGGTGGCGCGCCGGGCAGGGAAGTAGCAGCCGGCGATGCCGACCATGGTGAGGAGGCCGGCAGTCATGATGAACGTGACCGGGTTCGTCGCACGGACTTCGTAAAGCTGTGACTGCAGAACGCGCGTGACGCCGAATGCGCCTGCCGCGCCGATGACGATGCCGATCGCGATCAGCTTCAGACCCTCGCCAATCACGAGTTTCGAGACCGACTCCGGCTCCGCGCCCAGCGCCATCCGGATGCCGATCTCCTTCGTGCGCACGCTGACGGAATGCGAGGTCACGCCATAAATGCCGATGCCGGCAAGAATCAGCGCAAGCGCAGCGAAGATCGAAAGCAGAAGCGTGTTGAAGCGGGGCCGCTGGCTGACGACGCCGAATCGGTCGTCCATCGTCAGGACGTTATCGATCGGAAGGTTGGGGTCGACTGCCGCGACGGCCCGGCGCATTTCGGGAATCATCGTCGAAGCCGGGACAGTGGCGCGCACCATGTAGTACGAGAACCACCAGGAAAACTGCATGAATGGCGTATAGATGTCGGCGCCGGCCTCTTCTTCCAGGGGCCCATATCTCACGTCTCCGACGACACCGGCGATCTCGATCGTGTCGTTGGGACTGCTGTCGAACGGCATCTGATTTCCGAGACGAATCCGCCGCCCGACCGGATCCTCATTTGGCCAGAAACGCCGCGCCGCACTCTCACTGACGATGCCGACACCGGGCGCTCCAATCCGGTCGGCGGCCGTGAAGACCCTGCCACGAATCAGCGGAATACGGAGTGTCTTGAAATGGCCGGGCGCCACGTAGTGACGGCCGATGACGGGAGGCCGCCCTTCGACGCCCGGCAGCAAGAGCGTCGTTCGCGCGCCGCCCATCAAGGGCGTCGAGTTGCTCAACGTTGCGGATTCGACGCCGGGCACGGCGGCCACCCGTTCCAGAATGCGCTCGAGAAGCTGGGGACCCGCGCGTCCGTCGTACTTCTGCTGGGGAGGCTGAACATAGAAGGTCAGGACATTCGTTCCATCGAATCCCGTATGGACGGATTGCAGGTTGGAGAAACTCTTCAGCATCAGGCCCGCGCCCACCAGCAGTGTCAGGGCGAGCGCGAATTCCGTCACCACAAAAATTCCGAATGCTCTTGTCCGGCGGATCGGGGTCCGGTGACTCGCGGCATGGAGCGCCGGCGCCAGGCCGAAAAGAATGCCGGTGATCAGCGCAACACCGGTGGCGAAGGCGAGAACGGCGCCGTCGATATGGATGGCGGCAAAGTCGGAAAGCTGTGCGTAGTCATTCATTGCGGACGGAATGCGCGGTGGAATGAGACCGGCAATCGCACCGGTGGTCCACACCGTCAGCGCCATGCCGGCCGCGCCCGCCATGAGGGCGATCACCACGCTCTCGGTCAGAAGCTGTTGTACGGTGCGCCGGCGGCTGGCTCCGAGCGCGCGTCGAATGGACATTTCACGCTCGCGAGAGGCCGCGCGGCCGAGCAGCAGGCTTGCGGTATTCACGCAGGCGATCAGCAGGACGAACCCGACGGCTCCCAGCAGAATCAGTTGTGAACGCCGTTGGGTGGGATCGATGCGAGCCTGGTCGAGAGGAGCGGCGGTCGCACTCCAGGCGGCGGCGTCGCCGGGTGGGAATGCCGCATGAATGCGTTGCCCAATCATGTCCATCTCGGTCCTGGCTTCAGCCGGCGACACGCCTTTTCGAAGCCGGCCGACGACGTTGTGGAAGTTCTGCATCGACGTCAGATGCTCCGGATACGCGATGACCGGCGCCATCATGTTCGGCACCCAGACTTCGGCTCCTCCGGTCAATCCACCGAACCCTTCCGGCATCACTCCAACAATCGTGAACGGCACCTGGTTGATCGTGATCGTCTTGCCGATCACATCCTCCCTGCCGCCGAACGCGCGCTTCCACATTCCGTTTCCGATCAACGCCACCGGTCTCTCGCCGGGCCGGAAATCTTCTTCGGGAAGAAAGGTTCGTCCCCGCGAGGCCTGCACCCGCAGGATTCGGAAGTAGCCCGCCGCAGCGATTTCTCCACGAATCCGAAGAGGCTGATCCAGGCCGGTGAGGTTGAAGCTGGCGGAGCCAAACGCCGCCGTCTCCTCGAAACGGGTGGCCTCCCGCTTCAGCATGAGAAATCGCGGGTAGGCCCAGCGCAGACGGGAAGGAGGCTTTCCGTCTTCGCTTCGGGTGAGGTAGAGCATCATCAAATCTCCCGGTTCGGCGAACGGGAGCGGCCGGAGGAACGTGGCTTCGATCACACTGAACATCGTTGTGGTTGCGCCGATCGACAGTCCCATCGTGACGACGGCCACGATCGTGAAGGCGGGCGCCTTCCAGAGCACACGAAACGCGAATCGAACATCCTGAACAAGCCTTGCCATGCGCATTAGACTGCCGGGTTCCGCGATTTCTTCCCGGCTAGAACAAGAGATGTGAAATTCGACCTTTTTGCTGAATTAGACAGTTTTTTCGACGTTAAGGAATGGATTTCGACCGAGGCCCGTGTTAAATTGATTTTCGACATGATCCGAATAAATATGGCATTTTTCGATGCCAACAAGGATTTTTCGACATGAAGCTAAATACTGACAAAATCGCAGTGTTTCAGGAAAAGCTCGTCCCAGCCGATGCAAGGCTGGCGGGGTGGGCCCTGCTGGCGCACGCCTTTTCAATTCCCGCGCCCGTGCGTAAACTCACTTGCGTTTCAGATCAACACATCCGCGGCAGTTTCCGTGATGACAATACCGGCTGGAAAGTCTTCGACAAACGGTACTGGCCGGGAGACACATTCGCAGACCATCTGGGCTTCGCGTTGCGGCATGAACCGCTTGACCTTCTTATATTGAAACGTGTCCTTGAGACTATTCCTCAAAGTGACATGGAGGCCTTTGTCCGCGCCACGCCCACGGGGATTCCGACAAGACGTGGATGGTATTTGTACGAAACGCTCACCGGCCGAAAGCTTGACATTGAAGACGCGCCGAATGTATCGGCTGTCGATCTTCTCGATCCGAAAGCTTACTTCACAGGAAAACCGTGGGTGTCGAAGCGACATCGTGTTCGCGACAACCTTCTCGGGACGGGCCGGTTTTGTCCCATCATTCGACGGACGCAAACGCTGAGCGAGTTCATAGAAGCGGACCTCGCAGCAAAGGCACGTGACACCGTCGGCCGGACCGGCGCACATCTCATCGCACGCGCAGCCAGTTTCCTCCTGCTGGCCGACAGCCGCGCCAGCTTCGAGATAGAAGGCGAACGGCCACCGCGCAGCCGCCTGGAGAGATGGGGCCGCGCTGTCTTGCAGGCTGGAAAGAACCATCTCTCTCTTGAAGAAACCATTCGACTTCAAGGCGTGCTTATCGAAGACACAAGATTCGTGCATACGGGGTTGCGGCCGGATGGCGTGTTCCTTGGGGAACGGGATCACACCGGCGATCCCCTTCCTGAGTTCATTGGCGCACGGCCGGAAGATTTGGGCGACCTCATGACTGGATTGCTGGAAGCAAATGACCGCATGCGCGCCGATGAAGTGGACCCGGTCCTGAAGGCGGCAGCGACCGCTTTCGGTTTTGTCTATGTTCATCCCTTTCAGGACGGCAATGGCCGCATGCACCGCTGCCTGATTCATCACGTCCTTGCTGAGCGCCGGTTCACGCCCCCGGGAATTATCTTTCCTGTTTCCTCGGTGATGCTGGACCGCATCGATGATTACCGGACAACGTTGCAGGGGCACTCCGGCCCGTTGATGCCTTTCATTGAGTGGCGACCTACGGCCGAGCGCAATGTCGAGGTTCTCAACGATACCCGCGATCTTTATCGCTATTTTGATTGCACGGCCGCCGCCGAGTTCCTGTACTCATGCGTGCGGCGGACGGTAGAGCATGATCTCCCCCACGAAATCGAATATCTAAGACGGCATGACGACGCAATTCAACGGATCATGGGTGCGGTTGAAATGCCGGACCGTCTTGCGGAAAACCTTGTGATGTTTATTCGGCAGAACGACGGCACCTTATCGAAGCGCCGCCGTGAAGGCGAGTTCGCGAAATTGGAGAACGATGAAGTCACATTGATCGAAGACATCGTTCGCGATGCCTATAAGGGGTTTTGAACCCTGTCCAACGCTAGTGCCAGTTCCCGGGTTTTTGTTCGGCGGGGGTCGATGTGGCCGGACCCATGCCGACGATCTGCAGGATCACTTCTCCGTCCTTGGCTCCATCGTAGTGGATCTGCTTGCCGAAATGCGTCACAACGCTTCCCTCGGGCATCGGCGTGGTGCTGTCCGGGTCGTATTTCGGGCCCGTTCCGACCCACCAGGTTCCTTTGATCACGGTGATAAAACGGTCGTTCGGGTGGAAGTGCGGGCGGCTCATGTTGTGGGGATTCCACTTGTTAAGCACGATGTAAAGGCCCTCTTTCGAAGGGTCGCCGGCAATTACCGCCTGCCGGTTGGGGCTGGTCTCGGATCCGCTCCATTTGATGTCCTTCGGAAGTTTGAACGATAGGACTTTCGGATCCGGTTCCGAGGCTGTCACGAATCCGAAACAAACGAACGCGAGAATCGCGATCGCGATGGGAATGGCGCGCCGCCCGGTGAATCGTCGAAGCATGGGTTCCTCCGTAAATTTGCCGATTTGGTGCCGCCTAGGTTAATCGCTTTCGAGTCCCAGGGGAACACGGTTTTTCGGTGTCAGGCGCCACGGACGCGTTTTGCCGACTGCCCTGATATCGAATCAAGTTCAAGTCCTTGAAAAAATGGACCATTCCAAGTTCGCCGGTGATATGATCCGCAACCACTAAAACCACCAGGTTTAGGAGAGGTGTCGATGAAATCATTTTTGGTTGGGTGCGGGTTACTGCTTGCCTCCTTCGGAACGGCCTTCGGACAAACCGCCGGTCCGATGACCACGGCGTCGCAGCAGGCGCTGGTCGGCAAGTACTGTGCGGGTTGCCATAACGAGAAGATGCAGTCCGGAGGTTTCTCCTGGACAAAAGTTGATCTCGCCGATCCGGGTCAACACGCGCAGCAGTTGGAAAAGGCCATCCGTAAAGTTCGCTCCGGAATGATGCCCCCGGCGGGCATGCCGCGTCCGGATGTTGCAACGTCGAAGGCATTCGCCGTTGCCCTCGAGACAGGGATCGACAAAGCGGCGTCCGCCAGACCGTACGCGGGCGCGCCGGAACTGCACCGGTTGAATCGGACGGAGTATCGCAACTCGGTGCGCGATCTTCTGGGGCTGGATGTGGATATCGTTTCCATTCTGCCGCCCGATGAGATGGGTCGCGGCTTCGACAACATGTCGAACACGCTTACTGTGACGCCCGCACTCGTGCAGGGTTATGTTCGAGCGGCCAGCAAGATCAGCCGCGAAGCGGTGGGCGACACATCGGTTCCTCCGACGATGTCGATGTTCAGCGTCCCCAAAGTCGTCAACCAGATGCGTCACGTGGACGGCGCGCCCTGGGGAACGCGCGGCGGAGTGTCCGTGGTGCACAACTTTCCCACGGACGGCGATTTCCAGTTCAAGCTGAAGTTCTATTACGACTATCTCGAAACGCTGTTCGGACAGAGTCTTCCCTCGAACCTTCAGGGCCAGGAAATTGAGGTTTCGATCGATGGCGCCCGAGTCGCCATCTTCAAGATCGATCCGAACATTCCCGAAACGAAGAACACGCTGACCACCGACAACATCAAAGTCACCGCCGGTCCGCACCGCGTTTCGGCGGCGTTCATCGCGAAGTTTGACGGGCCGACCGAAGACACCTTCCGCCAGGTCGAACAGACGATGATCGACGTCAGCGCCGGCGTTCCCGGCCTGATCGCGCTGCCGCACCTGCAGACGTTGACGATCGCCGGTCCCTACACCGTCAAGGGCATGTCGGACACGCCGAGCCGCCGCAGGATTTTCACGTGCGTGCCGGCTTCGGGCAAGGAAGAGAAAGCCTGCGCCGAGAAGATTCTTTCCGCGCTGGCGCGTCAGGCGTACCGGCGTCCGGCGAACGACTCGGACATGGAATACCTGATGACCTACTACCAGGAAGGCCGGCAGGAAGGGAACTTCGAGACCGGGATCCGGATGGCGGTTCAGGCGATCATCTCCAATCCGAAATTCGTATTCCGCTTCGAAAACAATCCTTCGAGCATCGCGCCCGGCAGGAACTACCGGATCGGCGATCTTGAACTGGCGACGCGTCTCTCCTATTTCCTGTGGAGCAGTCTTCCCGACGATCAGCTCATCGCGCTGGCGTCTCAGGGCAAGCTGAGGGATCCCGTGGTCCTCGAAAAAGAAACCCGGCGCATGCTGGCCGATCCACGGTCCGGCGCCCTGGTCGACAACTTCGCGTACCAGTGGCTGCGCCTGCAGACGGTGCGCGAGGCGGATCCCGACGGGATGCTGTTCCCGAACTTCACGCGCAACCTGGGCCAGTCCATGACGCAGGAGACGAAGCTGCTGTTCGACAGCATCATGCGCGAAGACCGGAACATCGTCTACCTGCTTACCGCGAACTACACGTTCGTCGACGAAGTCCTGGCGCGTCATTACGGAATCCCCAACATTCAGGGCAGCAGGTTCCGGCGGGTGACGCTCACGGACCCCAACCGCTTCGGCATTCTCGGCCACGGAAGCATCCTGACGCTGACGTCGCTGGCGAATCGCACGTCGCCGGTGCTGCGCGGGAAGTACGTGATGGAAGTGCTGCTCGGCGTCGCGCCGCCTCCGCCGCCGGCGAACGTTCCGCCGCTGATCGAGAACGTGAACAACGAACGCCAGATGCCGGTCCGCGAGCGTCTCGAATTGCATCGCAAGAATGAGCCGTGCGCGTCCTGTCACAAGATGATGGATCCGATCGGCATGGCCATGGAGAACTTCGATGCGGTCGGGTTGTGGCGCGCGAACGACAGCGGCTACAAGGTGGATCCGTCGGGCGCGTTGTATGACGGAACGAAGCTGGATGGGCCGGTCAGTCTTCGCAACGCGCTGCTCGCCCACACGGATTCTTTTGTGGAAAGCTTCACCGAGAGTCTCATGGCGTACGGTCTCGGCCGTTTGCTGGACTATCAGGACATGCCGGCGGTTCGCGCCATCGAGCGCGACGCGGCAAAGAACAACAATAAATTTTCTTCATTCGTGGTCGGTATCGTGAAGAGCACGCCGTTCCAGATGAGGAAAGCGGACGATATCCAGCCGACCACCGCGGCCGGAGGCAAATATTGAGAAAAGTTCCAGCCGGACCGGTCCATTCCGGCGTCAGGCGCCTGTTTCACCAGCAATTCGGCGCCTGACACCGGAATGGACCGTTCAGGCCGGAATTTTTCCGGAGGAGACGAAATCATGTTTATTACGAAGAAGCATCTGTCCCGGCGCACCTTCCTTCAGGGAATGGGCGCCGCCGTCGCGCTGCCGTTCCTGGAATCGATGGTTCCGGCGCAGACGCCGCTACGCAACACCGCGGCTTCTCCGCGGCACCGTCTGGCCTGCATCGAAATGGTGCATGGCAACGCGGGCAGCACGCAGGAAGGCATCGATAAGAATTACTGGATGCCCGCGACCGAAGGCTCGAACTTCGACTTCACGATGATCCTGAAACCACTCGAACCCTATCGCGACTACATCACGGTCGTGACTCAAACGGATCTCGAACCCTGCGAGGCGTTCCGCCCCGCCGAGGAAGGCGCCGATCACTTCCGCGCCAGCGCTGTGTTCCTGACCGCGGCGCATCCGAAGCAGACGGAAGGTTCGGACGTTGTGGCCGGAACCTCGATCGATCAGATCTACGCGCAGAAGTTCGGCCAGGACACACCGATGCCGTCGATGCAACTCTGCATCGAAAACGTCGATACGGCAGGATCGTGCGGTTTCAATTACAGCTGCGTGTATTCCGGGACAATCAGCTGGGCCTCTCCAACCGATCCGCTTCCGATGACGATCGATCCACGCCAGGCGTTCGAGAACCTGTTCGGCGACGGCGGATCCGCTGAAGACCGCGCGAAACGGCAGAAGGCGAATCGCAGCATCCTGGACGGAATCTCCCGTGAAGTGGCGCGCGTCCAAAAGGATCTCGGGGCGAAGGACCGGAACCGGTTGAACAACTATCTCGACAGCGTCCGCGAAATCGAGCGCCGCATCCAGAAAATCGAGGCGTACAACGCCAGCGGCGTGAAGCGGGAACTGCCGGCTGCGCCGATCGGTGTGCCGGATTCCTGGGAAGAGCACGTGAAGCTGATGTTCGACCTCCAGGCGCTGGCCTTCGCGTCGGAAGTCACGCGCGTTTCCGCATTCAAGATGAGTCGCGACACCAGCAACCGCGTGTTTCCGGAAAGCGGCATCAAGACGCCGTTCCATACCATGTCGCATCACGGGTCGACGCCGTCGAAGGTTCTGGAATACGCCAGGCTGAACACCTATCACGCCGGCCTGTTTCCGTACTTCCTCGACAAACTGAAGAACACGCCCGACGGCGATGGAAACCTCCTCGATCACACGCTGATCTACTACGGCAGTCCGATGGGCGATTCGAACGTCCACGCACACAAGCGCGTGCCGGTCCTGCTGATGGGCAAAGGCGGAGGGCTCAAAGGCAACTACCACTTGAAATGCGCCGACAGGACGCCGAACGCCAACGTGCTTCTGACCATCGTGAACAAACTCGGTGTCGGGCACAGACAGATCGGAGACAGCACGGGAGAAATTGCGTTATGAAAAAACATCTCATTATTGCCGGATTGCTTCTCACCACCATGATTGCGGCCGCAGCCGCCGTCAACGGGCCGAAACTGGCGGACGCCGTGATGAACGGCGATAAAGCGGCGGTGGCTTCGCTGATGAAACAGGGCGTGGATGTGAACGTTGCGCAGGGCGACGGCACGACCGCGCTTCACTGGGCCGCCTATCATGGCGACGCGGAACTCACGCGTCAACTGTTGAAAGCCGGCGCCGGCGTCAAGGCCACGACGCGGATCGGCGGGATGAGCCCGCTGTTCATGGCTGCGAAAAGCGGCAGCGCCGAAGTCATCGATATTCTTCTGAAAGCGGGCGCCAACGTCGGCGAAGCGAACTCGAACGGCACCACCGTCCTGATGACCGCCGCGGCGACCGGTAATGCAAACGCCGTCAAGGTCCTTGTCGACAACGGCGCCGAGGTCAACGCCAGGGACAAGACGAACGGCCAGACCGCCCTGATGTTTGCCGCGGCGCTGAACAGCGCGGCATCGATCAAAGCGCTGATGGCTCGGGGCGCCGATCCGAATATCACCACGAAGGTCGTCAGCCTCGCGAAAGTCGAGGTCGACGCCAATGGAAATCCCCTGCCCGAACAACCCCAGCGCGGTTCGGGCGCGGCTCGCGCCCAGGCGGACCGCGTTTTCGGCGCCTCGGTGGTGGGCGGGCTCGCCGCTCTGCACTTCGCCACTCGCGAGGGCCAGTTCGACGCCGTGAAAGAACTTGTGGCCGGTGGAGCGAATGTGAATCTGCAGAGCGCCGGAGACAAGACGCCCCCGGCCACGGAAGCGATCATCAACGGACATCTCGATATCGCGCAGTACCTGCTCGACCACGGCGCCGACCCGAAAATCTCCAACGCCGACGGTTTGACGCCGATTTACGCGGCGGTCGACATCAAGTGGAGAGCCAACGCGTGGTATCCCCAGCCGACGATCGCGGAAGAGAAGACGAACTACCTCGATTTCATCAAGGACGCTCTCGACCGCGGCGCCGACATCAACGCAAGGCTGTCGCGAAAACTCTGGTACCGGAAGTTCCGCTACGGCGACGACTGGGTCGATCCCAACGGCGCCACTGCATTTTTCCGGGCCGCGCAGGCGAACGACGTCGAAGCGATGAAGTTCCTCGCGGCTCACGGCGCCGACCCGAAGATCGCCACTGCGAAGGGCGTCACGCCGCTGATGGTCGCCGCGGGAATCGGATTCGAATACCAGTTGACCAATATCGTTCCCGAATCGCGGCTGGCCACGGTCAAGTACCTGGTCGACGATCTTCACGTCGATGTGAATGCCAAAGACGAGAAGTATTTCACCGCGCTCCACGGCGCAGCCTACGTCGGCGATAACGAGGTGATCCGATACCTCGCCGCCAAAGGCGCGGATGTGAAAGCGCGGGCGAAGATGCGTTTGAGCGGAACACAGGGCGGGGAGGACGTCGAGGCGGGAATGGGAGAAACCGTCGCGGACATGGCGAATGGGCCGCGCGAGAAATCCCTCCTCCACCCGGAAACGGTGAAGTTGCTCATGAGCCTCGGTTCAGCGAACTCCGACGACTGCCGGTCGACTGCATGTGTGAATAAAACGAAGCCCGATAAGCCGCCCGTCAAACCGTAAAAACCCCCGGACCGCTTCGCTTTCGCGCGAAGCGGTCCAAAAGAGGTGACTCCCCGTGACGTCTCGAATTCTTCTTTGTCTCGTTCTCCTCCTCTTCACCACGACAGCATGGGCGCAGGACGCCGCGCTGTCCGGAAACATCCAGGATTCTTCGGGCGCGGTGCTGCCCGGCGTCCAGGTGAAACTCACCGGCAAATCCCAGGGAACCGTCCGCCAGCGGTTGACCAATGAGGCCGGCGTTTACCAGTTCCCGTTTCTGCCGCCGGGCGTTTACGATCTCGAAATCGCCTTCCAGGGATTCAAGACGCTGACGCGAACCGACATCAATCTGGCTGTGGCCCAGAACGCGCGCATGGACTTCAAGCTGGAAGTGGGCAACGTTTCGGACCAGGTCACGGTGACCTCGGAGTCGGAGACAATCAGCACCATGACGGCCGAACTGGGCGCCGTCGTGGATAACGTCCGCGTTGTCGAGATGCCGCTCAACGGCCGCAACTTCTTTTCCCTCGCCACGCTCGTCCCCGGGGTGGTTCCGCCGACGCAGGGTTCCTCGCTCGGTTATCGCGGCGGGTTCAACGTGTCGGGCTCGTGCGAAGGATGCAACAACTTCAGCCTGAACGGCATCGAAAACAACGACAACACCACGATGGCGCCGATGTTCCGCCCGTCGATCGACGCGATTCAGGAGTTCACGATTTTGACCGGCGTGTATCCGGCCCAATACGGTTACGGTTCGGGCGGCCAGGTCCTCGTCACCACGAAGTCGGGCACGAACGGATTCCACGGCACAGTCTACGATTTCCTTCGCAACTCGGCCGTCCTCACCGCCCGAAACTTCTTCCAGGCGCCGGGTCCATTGCCGTCGTTGCGGCGCAATCAGTTCGGGGCCACGTTGGGAGGCCCCATCAAAACCGACAAAACGTTCTTCTTCTACAGCTACGAAGGATTGCGGGTCGGCTCATCCGTGGTGCAACTGCAGACGGTCCCCACCGCCGCCATGCGCAACGGCGACTTCAGCGCCATCGGCAGAGTCCTTCGCGATCCGAGTACCGGCCAGCCTTTTCCGGGGAACATCATTCCGGCAAACCGGATCAGTCCCACCGGCCAGGCGCTGCTGGGCTTCTATCCGGACCCGACATTCGCGACCGCGACCGGAGGCATTCCTTCGAACAACTATGCCTACAGCGCGCTTCGCACCGAGAACATGAACCAGCACATTTTGAAGGTGGACCACACCTTCAGCCAGAACGACTCCATGTTCGTTTCCGCCAACTGGTACAAGACCGGTTTCATCGAAAGAACATCCGTGCCGTCGTGCGGCGCATCGTCGCTGCCGAAGTTCGGCTGCACCGGATCGATCAAGATCGGCATGATCGGATTGAACGAAGTTCACGCATTTTCACCGTCCATGGTCAACGAGGCTCGAGCCGGATACATGGTGGAGTGGAATCCCGCGATCCAGGGCCAGCTTGCCACCGAGTTCTGGAGCAAGGTTGGAATCACTCCGCTGACCACGAAGATCGATCCGGGGCTCCCGCACTTCGGTCCGCCCTCCACGTCCATCCTGGGTTTTACCGGCTTCTCGAATTCGCTGTTCGTCCGCAACGACCCGCACTGGCAGTTGAGCGATAACTTCTCGTGGACCCGCAGCAAGCACACGATCAAGCTCGGAACCAACGCAACGCACCACGGGACGAACCTGCTGCCGCCGACCGCGGTTGCCGGCAGCGTCAGTTTTACCAACACGAGTTCCGGTCCCACCACGACGTACGGAATTGCCGATGTGCTGCTCGGTTTGCCCGCGAGCACCACGCTGAAGCCGAATCCGGTGAAGTACTATCCGCGAGTCGCCTCCGTGGCGATCTACGGCCAGGACGATTACAAGGTCAACAACAAGCTCACGCTGAACCTCGGCCTGCGATGGGAAGTGAACAGCCCGCCGATCGACCGCGCCCACCTGCAGACGAGTTTCGATCCCGTGAAAGGCATTCCGTTCAAGGAAGGCACCAACGGTTTCGGCAACCACATGTTCCGGTACGACTGGCACGACTTCGCGCCCCGCGTGGGCTTCGCATGGCAGCCGATGGGCGATGGCAGGACGGTGGTTCGCGGCGGAGCGGGCACGTTCTACTCGAACTATTCGATCTGGAACAGCATCAACGGCATCTATGCCGGATTCCCGGTGACGATCACCAACACTTATACGTCCAGCGTGGCGCAGCCCGTGACGCTGGCGAACCCGTTCCCGGCGTCGAACGCCGTGACGTCCAATAACCTCGCGGGAATCGATCCGAAGCATCGCAATCCGCGCATTTATCAGTGGAGCCTCGGACTCCAGCGCCAGGTGACCAACGACATGATGTTCGAGGTCACCTACATGGGATCGGCCGGCAATCACATCCGGCTGACTCAGAACATCAACCAGGCGCCTCCGGGCGCCGGCACTCCCGCCCAGGTGAACGCGCGCCGGCCTTATCCGGCATACGGCACCATCAACATGTACAAGTGGGACGGCAGTTCACGGTACAACTCGGTGCAATCGAAGCTCCAGCAGAGGTACAGCCACGGCCTTTCGTTCCTGCTGTCCTACACGTTCTCGCACTCGCTCGACGACATCAACAACCGGACGAACCAGTTCGATCCTCGTACGGCGCGCGGCCCCTCGACGTTCGATCTCCGTCACCGCATCGCGTTCAGCCCGGTTTACGAGCTGCCGTTCGGTTCGGGGAAAACCTGGGCATCCTCCGGCGTCGCGTCGAAGATCGCGGGCGGCTGGCAGATCTCGCCGCTGTTCCAGTGGCAGACCGGCAATCCGCTGACTCCGACGCTGTCCGGCAATTACAGCAACAGCGGTGGAACCACGGACCGTCCGGACGTGACCGGCGATCCCAATGCCAATGCTCCGCACACCCCGCAGAAATGGTTCAATACCTCCGTCTTCCCGTCTCGGCCGGCAAACGGCGCGGCAGGCGCCACATACAGCTTCGGAAGTGCCGGCGTCGGGATCATCAAGGGACCCGGTATGACGAACATCGATGTCTCGCTGGTCCGCACCTTCCATGTTCACGAAAAAGCGAAGATGCAGTTTCGCGCGGAAATCTTCAATGCCCTGAACCATACCAACTTCGGAAACCCGAATGTCCAGGCGGACAACGCGCAATTCGGTACAATCAGTACTGCGCTGGATCCCCGCCAGAGCCAGTTTGCATTGAAGATTATTTTCTAATGAGACCGATCGGAAACATTCGGACGCGGATTGCCTGGATCGTATTCATCAGCCTGATCTGCGCAATCCGGCTTACCGGCGGGCAGGACTACAAGGCGAATCTTCCGTTCGATCATCCGGCAATCCAATACTTCAAAGCCCCGCTCCATGATCCCGTCTCCAAAATGGCCGCGGCGCCGTCCACGCTCGAAGCCCTTCTGAAAGAACTCGGGCTGAACACGGACTCGCAAATGCTCGTTTTCTCGAAAACGAGTTTCCAGTCTCCAAGGATTTCTCCTGACAATCCCCGCGCCATCTACTTCAACGACAATGTCGCGGTCGGCTTCGTCCGGGGCAGCAGCGCCATCGAAGTGACCGCGCTCGATCCGGCGCTGGGCCCGATTTTCTATGAACTCACCGTCGACCAGTCCGGTCAGCCGAGGTTCGATCGCAATGAAGCCTGTTTGAAGTGTCATCAGGGGCCGAATACATCGGGGGTTGCCGGGATCTATATCGGGTCCGTGATTCCGGGACCGTCGGGCGTTCCCCTGAGAGATGAATCGGCGATCATCACGGACCATCGCAGCGACTTCAAGGACCGGTGGGGCGGCTGGTACGTGAATGCCAGGCGCGGCGAGCAGCCGGATCGCGCGAACGCCGTGGCCTCGAATCCATCGGAGCCGGACACGCTGGTTCGCGAGTCCCAGCAGAACCTTGTCAACCTGATGGGAAAGTTCAATCCCTCGGGGTATCTCTCGCAGGTGAGCGATATCGTCGCGTTGATGACGTTCGAACATCAGACGCAGATGGTGAATTACCTCACACGGGCCGGCTGGATCTCCCGCATGGGACAGGATCCCGAAATCGAGGATCTCATTGCCTACATGCTGTTCGCGAAGGAAGCGCCGCTGAAGGAACCGGTCGAGGGAGTCTCCACGTTCACCAAAACATTTCCGCAGCGCGGCCCGCGCGACAGGAAGGGCCGTTCGCTCCGCGACTTCGACCTCGAAAAGCGGATGTTCAAATACCCGCTCAGCTATATGGTCTACAGCGCTTCGTTCGACGCCTTGCCGGAAGCGGTTCGCGAACGCATTTACCGCCGCTTGTACGAAATCCTCAAAGGCGCCGACTATCCTCATCTGTCGAGCGCCGACCGCCGGTCGATTGTCGAAATCCTCCGGGAGACCAAGCCGAATCTTCCGTCCTATTGGCAATAAGAAGAGGGATGAGGAATCGCGGCTAACCTTTCGGGCCGAAGACGCTCTGATGGTTTTTAACGGACCGCCGGACGAGATAGGCGGCGATCGTTCCGGTGACGGCAATTCCGACCCACAGCGCCGCGCGATGGTGATTCGTTTTCTCCTGCGGCATGGCCATCTGAACCGGAGACTGTGGAGGAATGACCAGTGCCGCCGCGGCCGGCGGTTCGCCGGTTTTCGACGCCGCGAGAGCCTCCGCAATCGCATTTCCGCCGCGCAGGAATGCCTTGTGTGCGGCGGGTTGTTCCGCCAGGGCGCTCACTGAACCGAGGGTCAGAACCAGAGTCATCATCCACGCAACAGTTCGAAAAGGCTTCGACATGGTCTTTTTTCCTCCAGGTGCGCGGATAGATACCACGAACCAGTGTCCTGACTCAATGATGGGAAAGGAAAACTTTGGAGTGGAAGTTTGGGTTAAGGAGGGCGCAATGCGAACGGGCTGGGTGATGGTCGTTCTGATCATGATGTTTGTGACGCCGGCAGCCGCGCAGGATCGCGGCGGCGAAGACGAAACCGGACCCTATGAAGTGGCGCCGAACTGGCCGCTTCCCCTGCACGCCGACTACACGTGGGGCTCGACCATCGGGGTGTGGGCGGTCTCTCCCGACCACGTCTTTGTGTTTCAGCGCGGCGAACTCCCTGTTTCGAACGAACCGCTGGCGGCCGGTTATATCCCGGCCCGGGGTGGAGCGACGGCGGCGGCGAACAATCGGATGGAACACATCCTCTGTGTGTACGATTCGACGGGGAAACTGGTGGAGTCCTGGGAACAGCACAACGGGCTTTTCGTGCGGCCTCACCGGATCGTCATCAGTCCGTACGATCCGGATAAGAGCGTCTGGCTGATCGACGACGGCGGGCATCAGATTTTCAAGTTCACCTACGACGGCAAAAAGCTGCTGATGACTCTTGGCGAGAAAGGCAAACCCGGCAATGACAAGTCCCATTTCAACCGGCCGACCGATATCGCGTTTCTGCCCAACGGTGACTTTTATGTCAGCGACGGCTACGTGAATACGCGCGTGGTGAAATTCAACAAGGACGGCCAATACCAGTTCGAATGGGGAAAACCGGGCAAAGGCCCCGGCGAGTTCGATCTGGTTCACGCGATCGTCATAGATGCGCAGAATCGCATCTATGTCGCGGACCGCACCAACTCCCGCATTCAGGTTTTCGATCTGAACGGAAAGTTCCTCAGTCAGTGGACCAACATCCGTTCGCCTTTTTATCTGTACCTCTCGAAGGACAACTATCTCTGGGTCGCCGACGGCATGACGAACAAATTTCTGAAGTACGACCTCAATGGAAAACTCCTCTACTCGTGGGGAACGTTCGGAGCATTCCCGGGCGGGTTGTGGGGACCGCATCAGTTCAGCGTCGATCCTGAAGGGAATCTCTATGTCGCCGAAACATTCGGTGGCCGCGTTCAGAAATTCAAACCGAAGAAGGGCGCCGATCCGGCCAGGCTGATCGCCGTGCGCCGGTAGGGTATCCAATTTCAGAATTCTCGATTACCTGCTTGACTACCAGGGATACGAGACCTACTCTTCCCGCAGAAAAATAAGAAGTTAAATCCGAACGGTTCGTGTTTTGCGTGGAGGGACGAATGGGACGAAGGCTCTGTCTCGCTTTTCTGGTGTGCATCCTCTTTGCGGGCGTCACGATGGCGCAGCAGACTACAGGCACCATCAACGGGCGCGTATCGGATGAGTCCGGCGCGCTGATTCCGGGTGTGAATGTGACATTGACCAGCCCGGCGATTCAGGGTGAAAAGGCGGCGCCGACCGACGAGTCCGGCAGCTATCGATTCCTGTTCCTGCCTCCCGGTGTCTACACGGTCGCTTACGAGTTGCCCGGATTTCAAAAACTCATTCGCGAACGCATCATCGTGGAAGTGGCGCGAACGACGACGCTGAACGTGGCGCTGGGCGTCGCGACTCGAAACGATGTCGTGACCGTTACCGGCGAATCTCCCGTCGTCGACGTGCAGAACGTCAACGTCGCGACCGCGTTCAACCAGAAGCTGCTCGAAAGTCTTCCCACCGCCCGCGACCTTTGGGCTGTGCTTCGAGAAACGCCCGGATTACAGATGACCGGCTTCGACGTCGGCGGATCGAGCATGGGCACGCAGACCGGCTATCGCACCTACGGCCGCACCGGACAGAACTGGACGACCCTTGACGGTGTGGCCACCACCGAAGGCACGGCGACAACCGGCGTGTACTACGACTACGGATCGTTCTCCGAGATTTCCATCTCCGCCGCCGGCAATTCCGCGGAGGTCGCGGTTCCGGGCAGCGCCATCAACACGGTCATGAAGAGCGGCGGCAACCAGCTCAAGGGCGAAGTGTATGCGGACTGGGAAGACAAATCGTTTCAGGGCAACAATCTGACGGACGATCTGATCAACCGCGGAATCGCCGTTGGAGACAAGTTCACCCGCTATAACGATTTCAACGTCAACGCCGGCGGACCCTACGTGAAGGACAAGTTCTGGTGGTTCTTCGCGTACCACGATCAGTTTTCCGGTCTGCAAACCCAGCTCAAGTTCAACGATGGAAAGCCCGGCGCCGTCTTCACCACGCGGCTGAAAAACTATTCGGCGAAGGCGAACTATCAAATCACTCCGAAGAACGCGCTCGTCTTCTCCACGCAGGCCAGCACGAAGTTCCAGCCATATCGGGGAGGGCAGGGCACCACCGCGCAGAACTACATTCTGGAATCCACGCAGGGACAGAAGGGCGGGCCGTACAAGACCTGGAAGTTCCAGCTGACCTCGGTCGTGAACAGCCGCACCACACTCGAGCTTTCGACGAACATGCTGGACAGTCCGAGTTTCCGCTACAGTCACGTCGACAAGACGCCCACCACCGACACGTTCACCAGCGCGATTCGCGGCGGCTTTCCCGATCCCAACAACACGCTGCGCATGATCTGGCAGAGCTACGCCACGCTGTCGTACTTCAAGGACAACCTGATTCGGGGAACGCACGGCTTCAAGCTGGGCTTTGGCTACATCGAGGGCGGCGAGTACGAGAATCATATCGGCGCTCCGCACGAGCCGGGACTCACCGGGCATGCGACGCTGACATACAACAACGGCAGACCGGAGAGCTTCAGCATCATGGACACGCCGTACCAGTGGAATTACGACTACAACCAGACCTATTTCTTCCTGCAGGACAAGTGGCAGATCGCAAAGAAGCTCACGCTGAACCTCGGCGGCCGTTTCGATCGATATACGGGATGGTATCCGCACCAGGGCAATCCGGGAACAGGACCCTACGCCGTGAAAAGCTCCTACGATTCGCGCGACGTGACGGGTTTCCACAACTTCGTTCCGCGTCTCTCCTTCGTGTGGGACGTCTTCGGAAATACGAAAACGGCGGTCAAAGCGAGTTGGGGCCGTTTCTCCGAAAACGTCGGAACAGGGTTCATTTCGTCGGTGAATCCGGTTGCCGGAAGAACCGCGCAGTACGCCTGGGACGGCACTCTTCCGGTCACGCCC
>JAHFTY010000007.1:0-24633 GCA_023265365.1 Acidobacteriota bacterium | reverse complement strand
CTGCCGGCGATCGATCCGAATCTGAAAAACGCGTTGTCTCAGCAGTACACGGCCGGTATCGAGCAGGAACTGTTCGAGGGCTTCGGCATCGGCGCGAATTTCGTTCGCTCGTTCGGCTACAACAAATACGGCACGATCGACCGCGCCTATCCGACATCCGTCTACCAGCCCGTGACCGCCATCGATCCAGGCAAGGACGGCGTCGTGAACGCCGCGACCGACCAGAAGATGACGATCTACGAACGCACCGGGCCGACCCGCACGTCCGACATTCTCCTGACGAACTTCAATGGCGGCGATCATTACGTCGCTTATGACGTTCGCGCGACCAAACGGATGAGCAGCCACTGGCAGATGGTCGGAAGTTACGAATGGGACAAGGTCAACACCGCTCCGCCCAATACCAACGACCCCAACTCGCTGGTCTGGGGCAATCGCGCGCACTACACCACGAATGTTTTCAAAATTCTCGGGAGCTACGAACTGCCGAAAGGAATCGGAGTCTCCACCACTTTCGAATCACAAAAAGGCGCGCAGCACACCCGGACCGCGACGTTCTCCGGCGCAAACGGCAACATCCTGAACGCGAACGGAACGGTGCGGACCACGAGCCTGGCGCAGGGATCGCTGACCGTCACGATCGATCCGCAGGGTTCGTACTTCAACCCGAGAGTTAATTTGATGAACCTTCGAGCAGACAAGACGTTCAAGATTACCGAGAATCAGAGTCTCACCGCGATGTTCGACCTGTTCAATGTCTTCAATGCGAACACCGTTCTCGGCACCGAAGTCCTGAGCGTTACCGTCAGGGACAACAAAGGCAATACCGTTCCCCGCTTCGGCCGCGCCAACTCCATCGTGAACCCGATCATCTTCAGACTGGGAGCGCGCTACAAATTCTGAGCCTCGGCTTCCGCGGGTTACACGGAGATTCCGGCCTGTGTAACCCACGGCCTGTCCCGGCTTCCTCGCGCCCTTTCGGAAACGTGGCGTGCCGCTTCCCTTAGTTAGGCACTGCTGTTCCAATGAAGCGAAATCGAGGAAAAGCGTTTTCCCCTCCTCGACGAGGAGGGGTGGCGCGAAGCGCGGGGTGGTGCTGATTAAGAAATCGATTTTGTTGAACGAACCGCCCCGCCGCTTCGCGGCACCCCGCCTTGGCCAAGGCGGGGAAAAGTCCTTGTCCTGCGACTCCATGGCTTCATGTCATAACCAGACCTTTGCCTTCGAGCGCTTCGCCGGAATTGGGAGTTCGCCCGCATTTGCCGACTCCTCGACTTCGAGCGCGGCATCGCCGATATCGCGCATCCGCCGTTCGCGATCCTTTTGGATGCAGCGTCGAAGCAGGGAGCGGATCGACGCCGGTAACCCCGCAGGGAGCGCGGACCAGTCCGGTTCCGTTTTCAGAATCGCTCCCAGGATGTCTGCAAGGGATGAACCTTCGAAAGCGGCTCTTCCCGTCAGCATTTCGTAGAGCACACATCCGAACGCCCAGATGTCCGACTGCGTGCCGGACTCCAGTCCGCGAGCCTGCTCCGGACTCATGTATGCGGCGGTGCCGACGAACACGCCCGCCGCGGTCTGGCCGAGCATGGTTGGCGAATTGGAGAGTGCGGCATCACCGCCGCTTACCGAAAGCGCCTTGGCCAAACCGAAGTCGCGCACCTTCACCTTTCCGTCCGGAGTGATCTTGACGTTTGCCGGTTTCAGGTCGCGGTGAATGATCCCCTTGGCGTGTGCCGCCTCCAACGCGAGCGCAATCTGCCGCGCGATGCGCAGTGCATCATCGACCGCGAGCGGTCCGCGCGCGATGCGTCCGGCCAGCGTTTCGCCTTCGACGAATTCCAGAACGAGGCAGAGGCCCTTGCCGGATTCCTCCATGCCATAGATCGCCGCGATATGGACGTGATTCAGCGAGGCGAGCGTTTCCGCTTCGCGCTGAAATCGCGCCCGGCGTTCGGGATCGCCGGCAAAGGAATCGGGCAGAACTTTGATGGCAACGTCGCGGCGCAGTCGCGTGTCGGTCGCACGATAAACAACGCCCATGCCTCCGGTGCCCACGTGGCTGGTGATTGCGTAAGGTCCAATACGGCTGCCGATCATCGGTGTACGTTATATCACTGAGCGCGGGAACTCTGTCACGCACAACAGACAACTGCGGTGTCAGTGGTGCCTGACACCGAATGACAAAAAGCCCCGGAAATCGATTCCGGGGCTTTTGGGCAGCGGACGGTTTCCGCTTACTGCTTACCCTTTTTCTTCGGGTCCGCCAGCGTGTTGATGACGCAGGTGGAGTATCGGCAGTAATTGGAGTTTTCCGAACCGAGCGATTCGAGGAACTTGGTCGTTTCGGGGAACTGCATGTTGTGGGGCCGGGGGCCGTTGGCCATGTCCGCGACGGTGTCGCCGACTTCGCCCTGAACTTCCTTGTCCGACTCGCCGACGCCGCCGAAAACGTTTTTCGCTTTCGCTTTGACATCCGCGCCCATCGCGACCAGGTAGTTGATCAGGTTGTGATTGGCGGTCAGGGCCGCCCCGTGCAGCGGCGTGTAACCCTGGTTGTCTTTGGAATTCACATCGGCGCCGCACTCTTCGACCAGATACCTGACGGCGGCGAGCCTCGCATCGGGCGCGAAGTTGGTGACCTGCGGCTCGATCCCGAATCCCGCAGCAGCCTGAAGCGGCGAAGCGCCGGCCGTGCTCTTGATTGTGGGATTGGCGCCTCCCGCAATGAGAATCTTCATTGCGGGAACGTCGTTCGCCTTGGCGGCAAGCCAAAAGGCTGTGGCGCCTTCAGGAGCGATCCAGTCGCCGTGAAAGGTCCGGAACCAGAGTTTCTTGCCCAGACGCACGTTCGGATCGGCGCCCTTGTCGATCAGCGTTTTCAGCAACTCGACATGGGTGGTCTTTTCTTCGGTGACGCTTGGCGGCGGGTACCACGTGCGTTCGGGCCACTGCGCGTCGATGGTGGCGTAGAGCGGTGCGAGTCCGCCTTTGGTCGCGAGCTTCGGGTTGGCGCCATGTTCCAGGAGGAACCTGGCGGCGTCGAAGTGGCCGTTGATGATGGCCGAAACCAGCGGGCTCATTCCGTCGTTGGTGCTGACCTTATTGACGTCCGCGCCGCCGGCAACCAATTCTCGAAGCGCGTCGAGCTGGCCTTCGCGTGCGGCGAAGTGCAGAGCGGTCATGCCGCCCATGGCGGCGACGTCGCTGCGTCCGCCTTCGCTGGTGATGCCGCGTGTCCCCTTGCCTTCCGAGGCCTGCTTGTAGCGTTCGTTCATGCTGATGATCGGGCTGACCTTCGTGATGACGTTGACGTCGGCGCCACGGGCGTTGAGGGCCTTGATGACTTCAACGCGTCCGGCGGCTGCGGCGAACATCACGGCGGTCTGGCCGTTGGTGATGTCCCTGGCATTGACGTCTGCGCCGCGATCGAGCAGCAGTTTGACGGCGTCGGCATTGCCCGACGCGGCAGCCAGCATCAGCGGTGTGGTGCCGTTCGCATCGGTGGTATTGACGTCCGCCTTCGCGTCGAGCATCAACTTGAGGAGCGGAGCGCTGCCGTTCTTCGCGGCCATGAACAGCGGGGTGATGTTGCCGAGCCGCGTTTTCGCAGTCATATTGGCGCCCGCGGCGATCAACAGGCGAGCCATGTCGACATCGTCGCGATAGGCGGCCCAGTGCAGGGCGGAGCTGCCGTCGCCCTGGGCGGCGTTGACGTCAACCTTCTGCTTCAGCAGCGACTGGACGGCCGCCTTGTCACCCCGCATTGCGGCGTCGGCGAGCGGGCTGTCCGCCGCAACCATGATTTGAGCGCAGAGCAGTACAGCCATGCAGAATCCGTAAATAACTTTCTTACCCAACATTGATTTCCCTTTCCGTGTCATCGCGGTTCTAGATCGAGAACGATCCCGTGCTGTTTCCGACGCTGTCGACGTCCACGCCCAGGGCGCGCACGACGGACAGAAGAATGTTGGCCTGCGGCGTTTCGTCGGCCGCCCGGATGTGCAGACCGCCTTTCACCGCACCCTGCGCCTTTCCGGCGAGGAGCATGGGAATGCGCCGGTGGCCGTGGACGTTTCCGTCACCCATCGGACTGCCATACAGGACCAGAGAGTGATCGAGCAGATTGCCGTCGCCGTCGGGTGTGTTTTTCAGCTTGTCGATGAAGTACGCCACCATGCTGAGGTGATACTTGTTGATCTTTGCCTTGTCTTCGATCAGCTCCGGCTTCTCCTGGTGGTGCGAAGCCGAGTGCCACGGCGTACTGCAACCGCTGTCGGCGAAGACGCGGTTGCTGGTGTCGCGGCTCATCTTGAATGTCGAAACGCGTGTGACTTCCGCCGCAAACGCGAGAACCTGCAGGTCGAACATCAACTTCACGTGCTGTTCCCAGGAATCCGGAACGCCGATCGGAGCTGCGGGCAGTTCGCGATCCGGGCCGCGCGAAACGTTGTACTGCTCGATCATCTGGATGCGCCGTTCGATTTCGCGAATGTTATCGAGGTAATCGTTCAGCCGTCCTTTGTCTTTCGGGTCGAGATTCTTCTGCAGGCGGGCGACGTCGTGGCTGATGCTGTCGAGAATGCTCTTATTGACTTTGTTCCGATTGGCCCGGTCCTTCGGAGAGCCGCCCGTTCCGAACAGTTCCTCGAAAGCGAGGCGCGGATCGCGCGTCATGGGCAGCGGGGTGGTGGGGTTCGCCCAGCTGATCGTGTCCATGTACGCGCAGCTGTAGTTGTATCCGCAGGTGCCGGAGGAATCGAGATTCTCGATGCAGAGTTGAATGGACGGCACCGGAGTGTCCTGGCCGAACTGCTTCGCATACAACTGATCGATCGTCGTTCCGTTGTAGATGTCCGATCCCTCGGTCTGCTTCGCATGAGCGCCCGTGAGGAACACGGCGCTGGACCGGAAATGATCCGCGCCGACTTCCTGCGCGGAGACCGCATCGGCCGCGTTGCAGTCCGTGTGGCTGATGATGGTGAGGTAATCGCGATAGGGCTTCACCGGTTCGAGGATCGGCGTGATTTCCCAATCCTTGCCCTCGGCCGCCGGCGACCACAGGTTCTTCTGCGTGCCGTACTTCGTGCTGCCGGCGCCGCCATGAACCATTTCAATGGCCGTGAATCGGGGCTTGGGCAGGATCTTGCCCATGTTCTTCGTGGCCGTCTGAGCTGGAAGCATCGATTCCAGGAATGGCAGGGCGACGGCGGCTCCCATGCCGCGAAGCATCGTTCGTCTCGATAGACTCTTCTTCGTAATGAACATTTCGGGTTCTCCTTTTGCCGCTCTACCGGCGATCTTCCGTAGCTGAATTAAGCGTTCTCATCTGGAATGGCACGCTCTTCACAACTCCCATGACGAAAGCGGAAAAGCGATTGTCGTTCTTCATCGCATTCTGACGCACCGACCGGGCCGCGGGCATGTCCTGGTAGTCGAGCACGCGCCCGACGCCATAGGCCAGCAGGTTTTCGGCAAGGCCCGTGATGAATGCATCGGACCGGTTCAGTAGCGCCTGGCGCAAGCTGGCCGGCCCATCGAGTTTCTGTCCGTCGTACATTTCCGAGGCCGGGTCGACTTTCGCCGGCCCGTCATTGACCCGCCATTTGCCGACGGCGTCGAAGTTTTCGAGCGAAAGGCCGATCGGATCCATGATCCGGTGGCATCCGAGACACGGCTGGACTTTGCGGTGATCTTCCATGCGCTCCCGAACCGACAGCACGCGCTCGTTGTTCACGGTTTCTTTCAGCGGCGGAACCACCGGCGGCGGCAACGGCGGCGGAGCGGACATCAGTACTTCGAGGACGTACTTGCCGCGCGCGACCGGCGAGGTCCGGTTGGCGAGGGAGGTCTGCGTCAGGATCGCGCCTTTGCCGAGCAGGCCGAAGCGGTTCGGATCCGTCAGTCTGACCCGCCGGAATTGCGCCCCCGCGACGTTCGGAATGCCGTAGTGTTTCGCGAGCGTTTCATCCACGAAGGTGTAATCCGCGCTCAGCAGATCCAGCACGTTCCGGTCTTCCCGGACAATGCTGTCGAAAAGCAGTTCCGTTTCACGACGCATGGACGTTGCGAGATTGCGCGTGAAGTTGGGGAAGATCGTCGGCTCGGGGTGAACTTCCGCCAGGCCCGTCAGACGCAGCCACTGCGCGGCGAAATTCGTGGAAAGCGTCTCCGCCCGCGGATCGGCGAGCATGCGCCTGACCTGTTTTTCCAGAACCGGCGGGTCCTTGAGCTTTCCCTGATTCGCCACTTCGATCAGTTGATCGTCAGGCGCAGTGCTCCACAGGAAGTAGGACAACCGTGAAGCCAGTTCGAGGTCGGTGATGCGATAGCTCTGGCCCGGCTGCACACCGTCGGGAACGCGTTCGAACCGAAACACAAACTCCGGCTTTGCGATGATGGCTTGAACGGCCGTGCGGATGCCGGCCTCGAACGGACCTTCCTGACGGCCGATCTTGTACATTTCCATCAGACCTTCCAGGTCTTCGGGGCTGGCCGGTCTCCGGAACGCTTTGCCGACCAGGTTGGCGACGATGCTTTTCGCGCAGGGTTCCTCTTCGGAAGGCTTGCTGGGTGTGCACGTCAGAACCTTCCTGCGGCTCGGTGTATCGGAAATTCCGGTGATCTTCAGCGGACCGGTCACCGTGAATGTCTGGAGGTGGGGCAGCGTTGTCATTCCAGGATGCAGGCCGACGCTGACGTCCATGATGGTCTGATCCACGAGGCGATACTGATCCTCGACAGGGCCCTCCGTCTTCGAGAGGAATGCGGCGGCCAGCCGGCGCGGGCCCGCTTTGATATGGATCGGAGGAGTGGACAGAACGCCCGATTGCTCTTCCATCAACGGATCCAGCTTGAAGGCCGCCACCCGCTCGCCATCCACCGAAACTTCGATTTCCTGGCCCTGCAGGTTTTCAGGCAGGTTGCCGCCGATGAGTTCGCCCAGGTAGTAGTAGTAGAACTCCAGCTTGAAGTTGTACTCGCCGTCGGCCGGGAACTGATGAACGACCGCGACACCGCCGCGTGTACCGAACGGAGCGCCTTCAACGTGCTTCATCTGGTTGACCACCTTCGGCACGTCCCACTTCACCATCACCGGCGCCGCCTCAGGATCGCCCAGCGCCTGCCGCGCAATCTTGTCTGCGGCTCGAACGTAAGCCTGCATGAGCGTGGGATTCACGGTGAGCGCATCGGACATGTTGTCGAAGGAGCCGGTGCGGGCGTCCGGGGGAAGCATGGATGTCACATCGATGTCGACGCCGAGAAGGTCCCGGACGGAGTTGCGGTACTCGCGCCGGTTGATGCGATGCAACTCCGGCGCTTTCGAATGCGGGCGCGCCGCAGCGACAGTGTCGACCCTCGTCTCAAGGGCCGAGGCGAAACCGTCCAGAGCCGCGCGTTCCGGCCGCTTCGCCCCCGCGGGAGGCATCATGCCGGAGCGCAGTTTCTGAATCACGACTTCCGTCTGTTTCGCATTTTGTTCCGGGTGGGAAAGATCGATTGTGGTCCACGAGAAACCGCCGCTCTTCATGCGGTCGTTGTGGCAACCCGCGCAGTACTGGTCCACCAGCGCGCGTTGGGACTCCACAGCCGTGACGGACGATGTGTTCGGCGAGCGGTCTTGCGCAGGAACGACTAAGGTCGCAGCCAACATGAGGCCACAACAGGTTATTGAAAACTTCATCGGACAACCTCCAGGAAACACCCAACGGGGAATGCCACCGGACACAAGGACACCGATGGCCAAGTGACTGAATTTCTTGTGCCTCAAGCTACTTTATCTCGACAGGGCTTTCAACTGCTTTTTAGGCGAGCGGCAGTGTCCCCTCCCTAAAGGTCTCGCGGGACGAAGGCTTTTCGCCGCCTTGGCCAAGGCGGCCAAGACAGTATGGAGTGACCGACAGCGGGTGTGGGCCATCGGGCAAGTGCTGGAAGCCTGATGGAGGAGAAGAGTCCAATTTCAAGGAAAGGAGGCCCGTGCCTTGCAAAAAACAAATGCGTCCACTCTTGACAAGGGGTCACTCCATATCAGGCGGGGTGCCGCGCAGCGGCGGGGCGGTTCGACCAATAAAATCGTTTTCGTGGACGACACCGCCCCGGCGCTTCGCGCCACCCCTCCTCGTCGAGGAGGGGAAAACGGTTTTCCTCGATTTCTCCATATTTGAGAGAGGAGTGCCTGCGATCCCGAGACTCACTTCGCGGCGAAACAGTAAAAGAGGCCCGGGCTCCCGGCATCCTGGAAAGCCTTCTGGCTGCAACCATTAACAGGATGGGCCGAATTCCAGGACGTGCCGCTGTGTCCGACCATGACTTTACCCTCGTCGTCGCTGGTCCAGTTGCTGCAAGTCATGCCAACGGCAGCAGTACCGTTGGGCAGCGTCCCCGTCAGGATATCCGGGTGATCGCCGGCCGGGATGGGCTTTCCGGTTTCGGTCAGGAGATTGTCCGCGGTGAATCGACCATTCGTCAGCAGGTCGGCCGGACCCTGCGCGATGAGACTGCCTTTTGCGTTGTACCAGGGGCCGCTTCCGATGCGGTCTCCGGCGTTCACGGCAGGCTTGTCCTGGAAACTGGTACTCAGGTACGCATGCCAGGTCCGGTCTCCGGCGCCCGCGGCGGTCGCCAGTTGCTGACAGAAGCGGTCGGCGCCCGCGAGGCCTTCGAGGTGACCGCCATTGCCGAACCCTTTGCTTGTGACAAAGAACCCCATCCGGTTTTCCGGCGGAGGCAGCGGCTCGACCTTGTCCGCCTTGACCGCGCTCAGTGTGGCCAGATCGATGATGGTTTTCTGCTTGTCCTTCTCGAAGACCACCGACTTGCTCTCCGGATCGGAGAAATAAAAGATCGAGCCGTTCGGCAGCTTCGTGATGTCGTATTTGAAATTGTCCTGGAAATTGGCGCGCAGCATCGGCGTGATCTCATGATTTGCCGCCGCAAAAGCCGTCCCGAAATCGTTTCGAGGCCCGCCGCCACGGGGATTCACGTGGCAGGTGGCGCACCCATCGACTTCCGGTTTTCGAAACTTGTCTGCCTGAAATTTGCTCAGGAATTCGGGACGCGACGTCGCTGGCTGAAAGGAACCCAACAAGAGAACAAGAGCTGTAGCAGCTCCGGCGAATCGGAACATATAAACCCTCCGTGCCGGGCAGTCTATGTCAAATCCCTCAGAACGCTCAAGCCGCGATCACCCAGGCGCTGGTGCGCCGCTTCGCTGAGAAGGGGGAATGGCTCCTCCTCGACATTGTCCCAATGACGCAAAACCGAGGAGAAGCGTTTTCCCCTCCTCGACGAGGGGTGGCGCGAAGCGCCGGGGTGGTGCTGTTCAAGAAATCGATTTGATTAAACGAACCGCCCCGCCGCTTCGCGGCACCCCGCCTAGCCAAGGCGGGGAAAAAGTCCTCGTCCTGCCACTCCATTGTTTCATGTCAAAACCATACCTTCCGTTGCCGGGTGATCCACGAGCATAATGGTCCGGAAAATTTCCTTTGGAAAGCGAGGGCGGGTATGAAACGACGAACGTTTGTAGGCCGGTTCTTTGCCGCTTTGGGTCTGGCGGGAACGGCGTCCGCACAATCTCAGCCGGTTTCGGAAGCGCGGTGGCAGGCCGCAACACATCCGGAAGACGCGTGGTACGACCAGATACCCGGCATGCACCGCTTCGTTTTCGACACCATCTCGCCGGACGGCCTCTCGCAATCCCTCGGATTCGCGAATACGTATCTCGATGCGAACAAGTCGAAGTACGGGCTGAAGGATAGCGACAATGCCATCATTATCATTGTGCGCAACCGGTCCACACGGTTTGGTTATAACGATGCGATGTGGGCGAAGTACGGCAAGCAGTTTTCCGAGCAGCTGAACAACTTCGTCGATCCCAAGACCAAAGAAGTGCCCACGGTCAACATCCATGCGACTTCCGGCGGCCGGCTGGACAACCTCATCCAGCGCGGCGCGCACGTTGCCATCTGCGAGGTGGCCACCCGCGGTGTGGCGAGTTCGCTGGCCCGCGCCACCGGCGGCGATACCGACGCGTTCTTCAAGGAACTGTCCGGCAACCTTGTCCGCAACGGACGTCTGGTACCGGCAGGAATTGTGGCGGTCAATCGCGCCCAGGAACATGGATACGCGGTTTACGCCGGCGGTTAGCCGATACGGCCAGGCGCCAGCAGGCGGCGGGTGACCCGGTGGAACCGGAAGTTGAGGAGAACCGCGGCTGCGGTGAGACCGCAGATGATTCCGATCCACATCGTCTGCGCGCCTCCGCCCCTGACGATGCCGAGCGTATAACCGAAGGGCATCCCGACCACCCAGTAGGCGATGAACGTGATCACCATGGGGAATTTCGTATCTTTCAAACCGCGCAACGCCCCGGCCGCAGCCACCTGAAGCCCGTCGGAAATCTGGAAAATGGCAGCCATGAACAGCAGAGACACGGCTATTCGAAGCACGGCCGGATCCCTGGTGTAAATGCCGGCAATCGCGCCGGGAAACGCGAAGATGAATAAAGCCGAACCGGCCATAAAGGATGCCGCCAGCGAAATGCCGGTGAAACCGGCGAAACGCGCCGCCCGAACGTCCCCTCTTCCCATCGCCTGGCCGACGCGGACAGTCGTCGCCATCGCAATGCCCAGCGGAATCATGAACGTAATCGACGCGACGTTCAGCGCGATCTGGTGGCCCGCAACGATGGCGGTTCCGAGCGCTCCCATGATCAACGCGACGGCGCCGAACAGACTGGCTTCCAGAAACCAGCTCATCGACATCGGCACGCCCAGGTGCAGAAGCGAGCGGATCTCCGGCCAATGCGGCCACTCGAATTTCGAGAATGCCCGGTCAGGCGCGTATTGCTTCCGCATCAGGACGTGGATCAGCATCATTCCCGCATTCATCCACATCACGATCGCACTCGCCACGCCGCAGCCCACGGCGCCAAGCTCGGGCATGCCCAGTTTGCCGTACATGAAAATGTAATCTCCGATGACATTGGCGGCGAGTGCGACCAGGCTCGTGTACATCACCGGGCGCGTCGAGGAGATTCCCTCGCTGTACGATCGAAGCACGTTGAAGACGCACAGGCCCGGAGCACCCCAGGAAATCGCCTTCAGGAAACCGGTGGTGACCGGGACCAGTTCGGCAGAAACACCGGCGGTCGCAAGCAGAAGCGGTGAGTATCGAAGAGAAACGAAAGCGCCGGCCGACATCAGCAGGGCCACCCACAGACCTTGACGGACCGTATGGCCGATCTGCTTCCGGTTTCCCGCGCCGAACAGATGCGAAACGGTTGGCGAGACCGCAATCAATACCGATGCCCACGCAAAACACACCGGCCAGAAAATGTTCGCGCCGACCGCGACCGCCGCGAGATCGCGCGCGCTCAGGCGGCCGGCCATGATGGTATCCACGAACCCCATCGAGATCTGGGCGAGCTGCGCGGCGATCAACGGCGCGCCCAGACGTAGTGTGGCCGCGGCGTCGCGGCGATAGTGCTCGAATGTCATCGCTGCGCCAGTTCGAACTCCCTGACGACGCGTCCTTCGATGAGATGTTCCCGGATGATGCGTTCCAGAACTTCAGGAGTGACCGAGTGATACCAGACGCCTTCCGGATACACGACCGCGATCGGTCCCTGCTCGCAGACACGCAGACAGTTGGCTTTTGTCCGGTAGACACAGGGCTCGGTTCCGGTGAGGCCGAGTTCCTCGAGCCGCTTTTTCAGAAATTCCCAGGATTCGAGACCGGCTTCCTTCGGCGCGCACTTCGGGTTCGTCTGATCGGCGCATAGAAAGATGTGGCGGCCGATGTGCCGGATGCGCAGCTTCTCGATAATTTCGGTGAGACGCTGCCGCTCGTCCGGCGTCATGACTTCTTCGTTTGATCGGCCACCGCCTGCGTTGCGCGCGCAATGGCGGCGGGATCGCCCAAATAAAAATGCCGGATCGGCGAGAGGTCGTCGTTCAGTTCGTAAACCAGCGGTATGCCGGTCGGTACGTTCAACTCCACAATGTCCTGATCGGAAACGTTGTCGAGGTATTTGACCAGCGCGCGAATGCTGTTCCCGTGCGACGCGATGATCACACGCTTTCCGGAGCGCACGGCCGGGGCAATCGCGTTGTCCCAGTAAGGAAGCACGCGTTCGACCGTATCCTTCAGGCATTCGGTCAGGGGCGTGTCCGGCTCGAGGCCGGCATAAACCGGGTCCGTTGCCGGATTGCGGGGATCGTCCGGACCGAGCGCGGGAGGGCGGATGTCGTAACTGCGCCGCCAGATTTTCACCTGCGCTTCGCCGTGCTTGTCGACCGTCTCCTTTTTATTCAGGCCCTGCAGCGCACCGTAATGACGTTCGTTCAGGCGCCACGACTTCGTTTCCGGAATCCACATCAGATTCATTTCTTCCAGCGCCAGCCACAGCGTCTTGATCGCGCGTTTCAAAACGGATGTGAACGCCATGTCGAAGACGTAGCCGTTTTCCTTCAGAATGCGTCCGGCTGCCCGCGCCTCCTCGGCGCCTTTGTCGCTGAGCGGCACGTCCGTCCAGCCCGTGAATCGATTTTCCCGGTTCCAGGTGCTTTCACCGTGCCGTAACAAAACTAGAGTTTTCACGTCGGATCTCCCTGATAATTTGGGTCGGCATCTTTCTGATCAACAGCGTTATTCTCGCACCAGCTCTCCAGTGTTCCCGGGAGAATTCGGTGTCAGTGGTGCCTGACACCGAATTGCCTCTCATTTGAATGGACTTCCCGGTCTACAATAGGCAGTTCGACCTCATCTTCTGGAGTTATCCGATACATGCAGCTTTCTTTGATTAATGTGTCCATGCGATACGGGGCACGCATCCTGTTCGAAGATGTCAGCACCACGTTCATTTCCGGCCGGCGGTACGCGATTACCGGGCCCAACGGCGCAGGCAAGTCCACGCTGATGAAGATCCTGACGGGCGAAATCGATCCGGAAAAGGGGTCGGTTCATCGCCCGGAACGCATGGGGGTTCTGCGGCAGGACCAGTTCGCTTTGGACGAGTATCGGGTGATGGATACCGTCATGATGGGGAACGCCCGGTTATGGGAAGCTCTGCAGGAGCGCGAGATCCTCTACGCCAAAGATCCCAACGACCTCAGCGACGACGACGGGATGCGCCTCGGCGAACTCGAAGGCGTTGTCGGCGATGAAGGCGGATATACCGCCGAAGTGGATGCCGCCATTTTGCTGGACGGGCTGGACATCCCGGAGCCTCTGCACCATCGCCGGATGAGCGAGCTGCAGGGCGGTCAGAAAGTCCGCGTGCTGCTGGCCCAGGCTCTTTTCGGGCACCCCGATGTGCTTCTTCTCGACGAGCCGACCAACAACCTCGATCTCGATTCCGTGCACTGGCTTCAGGATCACCTTTGCGCCTACGACGGCTGCCTGATCGTCATCTCCCACGACCGGCATTTTCTGAACGAGATCTGTACCCATATCGCCGATATCGATTACCAGACTGTCATTACCTACACCGGCGGCTACGACGACATGGTGCTTTCCAAGACACAGGTGCGCTCCCGGATCGAAGCGGGGAACGCGCAGCGCGAGAAAAAGATCGCGCAGTTGCAGGAGTTCATCGCGCGTTTTGCGGCCGGCACGCGCTCGTCACAGGTGGCGTCACGGAAAAAAGAGGTGGAGAGGCTCCAGACCTCGGAGCTTGCGAAGTCGAACATTCAACGTCCGTTCATCCGGTTCGACGTCGTCCGGCCGTCGGGAAGACATCCTCTCGAAATCGAACAACTCACCAAGTCCTACGACGGCGCCACCGGGCGTTTCCGCGTGTTCCACGATTTCACGGCGCCGGTCACGCGCGGGGAAAAGATCGCGCTGGTCGGCCGCAACGGCGCCGGTAAGACCACGCTTCTCCGATCGATCATCCGGGACGTCGCCGTCGACGCGGGCAAAGTGACATGGGGCCACGAAGTCAGCGCCGGGTACTTCGCGCAGGATCACCGCGACTCGATTCCGGGCGGGGTCACCGTCATCGAATGGCTGCACAGCTTCGATCCGTCCGCGTCCCAGGAGGAACTGCGCGGGCTGCTCGGCCAGATGCTGTTCAGCGGCGACGACGCGCTCAAACGAACCGAAAACCTTTCCGGAGGCGAGGCCGCGCGCATCATTTTTTGCCGCCTGATGCTTCAAAAACCGAACTTCCTCGTCATGGACGAACCGACGAATCACCTCGATCTGGAGTCCATCAACGCGATGAACATCGCGCTGCAACGGTATCCCGGCACGCTGCTGCTCGTCACCCACGATCACGATGTGATCGATGAAGTGGCGACCCGCATCTGGCACTTCGAACACGGTCACATCGAGGACTTCAAGGGAACCTACGCGCAATTCCTGGCAGAGGCGGGTCAACCGGCGTAGACATTTGGCCGGCAAAACCAGGCCGGACGGCGCACTCAACCGGTTGCTTACAGTTTGCGGAGTTTCACGCCGGTGACGGTGTGATCGGCGGCCTTTTCCAGGATCAGATGAGCGCGTTCGCGTGTGGGAAGAATGTTTTCGCGGAGGTTCAGGCCGTTGATGCCGGTCCAGATCTGGAGTGCGGTGCGTCGGGCTTCATCGTCGTTAAGGCTGGCGTAGCGATGGAAATACGCCTGGGCTTCTCTGAACACGGTTTCACGCAGTGTCAGGAAGCGGTCCACGTACCACTGTTTGACATGATCCTCATCGGCGTCGACGTAGATGGAGAAGTCGAAAAAATCCGAGACGAAGGTTTGCGGAGGCGTCTTGCGTCCGTCGCCCGTTTGCAGAACGTTGAGACCTTCGACGATCACGATGTGCGGCTGGCGGACGGTGTGGGTCAGATCGGGAACGATATCGTAAAGCTGGTGCGAGTACACCGGGACCTGCGTTTCCGGCCGGCCGGACTTCACGTCCGCGAGAAACTGGAGAAGCTTCCGCACGTCGTAGCTTTCTGGAAACCCCTTTCGGGCCATCAGGCCGCGCTCTTCCAGGACGCGGTTGGGGTACAGGAACCCGTCCGTTGTGACCAGGTCCACCTGCGGGTGATTCGGCCAGCGCGCCAGCAGGGCCTGAATCACGCGGGCGGTCGTGCTCTTGCCGACGGCAACGCTGCCGGCAATTCCGATCACGTAGGGAACGTGTGCAGGGAGTTTTCCAAGAAACGTATCGGTCGTCTGGCGCAGTTGCTGTGTCGCGCCGACGTAGAGGTTGAGCAAACGCGAGAGCGGCAGGTAGACCTGGGCGACCTCGTCGAGCGACAGCTTTTCGTTGATGCCGCGCAACTCCTCAAGGTCGCTTTCGCTGAGCGTCATCGGGGTGGCGGCGCGCAGGTTGGCCCACTCGCTTTTGGAGAAGTGGATGTACCGCGTCATTCTTATCGGCGAAGGCCCGACGGCAGCGCGGTGGCCTGGTCGGTGATCGCCGAATCGATCTGTTTCTGCGTGAGGTTGGTGACGCCGGAAAGGTTCGCGCCCTGGAGTTCGGCGCCCCGAAGATCGGTATCCTTCAGATCGGCCATCCAGAGATCGGCGCGCTTGAGATTGGCGAGCTGGAGATTGGCGCCCATCAGGTCTGCGACACTCAGGTGTGCGCCTTCAAGATCGGCCCCCTGAAGATTCGCGTCGTGAAGATCGGCTTCCTGAAGGATGGCCTTTCGTAAATCGGCGCGCTCGCCTTCCTTGCCGGCCGTCTCCACCCAGAGCTTGTGTTTGGAGAGAATGTTTCGAAGTTCCATAGCCTACCTGAAATAAATCCATGCGGCGATTCCCGCGCTGATCAAGGCCCGCAACGGCCGCCGGCCGTAGCCGCACGTCAGCCAGAAGAGAGTATAGGGGGAGAGGTATCGGCGGAAGAAGTACAGACTGTCTGGGCCGCTGCGCCTCTGCTTCCGCCGAACTTCCATTTCGCTGTAGAAAAGGCCGCCAAGGTCTTTCGTGGTCTGCGACGCGCGAAGGTTGGCGCGGATGTCGCGGTAGAGCCGGGCGAGTTTGTCCGGATCGGGTTTCTCCTTCTGGATCTCGTCAAAGACCACGGCGCGTTTCCTGGTCAGCCCGCGTTTGGGCCAGTTCGGGTTTTCGAACCGGATGCCGCGAAGACGCGTTCCCATCAGCGTGATCATCTCGAAACTGATATTCGAGAATCGCGCCTTTTCAGGATGATCGATCACCACGTTCTCAAAACGAATCTCCGGCGCAAGCCCTTCCGCACCCTCGGGAGGAGCCAGCAGGAAGGAGTCGAACAGATGCGCGTCTTTGAAGTCGACGAATTGTCTGAAGATGACGCGGTCGAATACGGCGGGACCCTTGAACTGCGCGGCCGCGAAGTTCACCGGATGCGTGAACCGGCAGTCCGTAAAATCCGCTTCCAGCGCAAACGAAGCTTCGCGGAAAAGCGTCTTGCACTCGACGCTCGCGTTCCGGAACCGGGCGCGGCCATCGAATCGCGACTTCTGGAAGTCCGCGAACGCGATGAACTGGGCCCGGCCGAACTCCACGTCGGTGGCGAACTCCACTTCGGCAAAATTGGCGGAGCCCCGGAACCGGGTTTCCGCAAACGTCATCGCCGAAGCGAAACGACTCGAGTTGAAGAGACTCCAGGCGTGGAACTCCGTTTTCGAGAAATCCGCCTCGCCCGCAAATGAGGCGCGCGAGAAGTGGGAGTCATGGCAAAACCGGACCTCTCCGAAATCGGCGCAGCCCTGGAACGCCACATTGTCGAACCTGGCGGGCTCGGTGAACACGGCGTTGCGGAACGTTGCATCGCCGGCGAACACCGTGTTCGTGAAGTCGCTCGGACCCTTGAAGATTGCGCCGGAAAAATCAATGTTTCCGCTGAACCGGGTTTTCTGAAAAATCACCTTGCCTTCGAACAGCGCACCGCGGAAAGACGCATCGTGAAATGTCCTGCCGGTGAAGTCCGTGAACGGAGGAAAGGTGGCACCGCTGTAATCCTCTCCCTCTACGTGCCGCGTCATGCCCGTTTTATATTAGAGTAGCCGTCATGGATGCAACCCAGTTTCAACGCATTGCCAAAGCGCTCGCGGATCCGCGCAGGTTCGAGATCTTCGAGGAAATGGCCGCCGCCACCGACGAAATGGCGTGCGGCAGGATCGTGGACAAGTTCCCGATCTCGCAGGCGACAGTCTCCCATCACATCAAGGAACTGACCGATGCGGGTTTGATCGAGATCCGGCCGGAGGGCCAGTTCCGTTATTGCCGCGCCCGCACCGACGTCCTGGAAGAATACATGGAGGAGATGAAACGCCGCGTGGGCTTGGCCGGCCGTAAGGGCGCAAAAGCGAAACGGACATAACCGCGCCTTGACTTAATACATCGATATATATAAATATATACACATACAGATTATAGGGGAGGCTGAGCCAATGAGCACTCATGTTCAGGAATTGAATGAAGCCGGGTTCGAGAACCTGGTGTTGCAGTCGGAAAAGCCCGTCCTTGTGGACTTCTGGGCGCCATGGTGCGGTCCGTGCCGCGCGATGGGTCCGGCGGTGGACGCCGTGGCCGAGAAGTTGTCGGCCCAGGCGAGGGTTGTGAAGGTGAACGTCGACGAGAATCCGGCCATGTCCGCCAAATACAACGTCCGGGGGATTCCCACCCTGATCCTGTTCAAAGACGGCAAGGAGTCCGGTCGTCTCGTGGGACTGCAAAGTCAGGAACAGATTGCCCGCCTCATCCAAAACGGACCGTCACAGGGGTAATTGGGCGCAATTCGGGTGGTGGGGAATTACCTCCCGAATTACTACTGGGGACCACGGGGGCCCTGAGTTGTCCGGGGCCTGCGATAAAAACGGGCGGCATGGAGCAACTGCGGTTTGTCCATGCGGCCGATCTTCACCTGGACAGTCCTTTCCGGGGCCTTGGCGACGTTTCTCCGGACCTTCGGGATCGGCTGCAGTCGGCGACACTGGGCGCCCTGCAGCGGATCGTCGACCACACGATTTCCTCGAAATCGGACTTCCTCCTGGTTGCCGGCGACCTCTACGACTCACGCGACCGCAGCCTGCGGGCGCTTCTGGCGTTCCGGCGGCAGATGGAGCGGCTGGCGGAGCGTGATATTTCGGTCTACATCGTTCACGGCAACCACGATCCGCTGAACGGCTGGGGCAGCGAGTTTCAACTCCCGCCGAACGTCACGACGTTCAGCGGCCGGACGGATTGCGAACCGTTCATCCGGCGAGGCAGGGAGGTCGCGAGCATCACCGGCGTCAGCTACATGCGCGAGCGCGTGATGGAAAACCTGGCAGCGTCCTTCAAGCCTGCGGGAAACTCGCCCTATTCGGTCGCCGTTCTCCACGCCAATGTGGGAGGACAGACCGGCCATGCCGACTACGCGCCGGCCACGGTCGAGGAACTGTCCTCGGCGGGGTTCCATTACTGGGCGCTGGGTCACGTGCATACGCGATCGGTTCTGGCGACGGATCCCGCAACGATTGTCTATCCGGGTAATCCACAGGGCCGGCACGCCCGCGAAAGCGGCCCGCGGGGCTGTTACCAGGTCGACGTCGATACCCATGGCCGTGCGCACCTGCAGTTTGTCGAGACGAATCTGGTGCGCTGGGCTCATCTGGACGTTTCGATTGCCGGCCTTTCCAGAATCAGCGGCCTGATCGACGCGATGCTTGAGCAGGGGCGCCAGGTCTCGGCCCGGTTCGACGGCCCAACGGTGGTGCGCTGCACCGTGACCGGCAACGGCGCGCTGCATCGCGACCTGCACAAGGACGGCATCGAGGAAGAGCTGCGCGAGGAGCTTCATTCCGTCGTGCCCACCGAGTCGGTCCGGATTGCGACGGGACCCGAACTCGACTTCGAATCCCTTTGCCGGACCGAGACGGTCGTGAGCGATTTCGTCAACCTCACCCGGCAGGCGCTCGACGATCCCGCGGTCCGCCAGCGCCTGGCCGAGAGTCTCATCCCCCTGTTCAAACGGAAGGAACTGTCGATGCCCGACGACGCCCGCTTGAAGGAGTGGATCGAAAGGGCGGGAACGCTGGGTGTGGACCTGTTGCTGGATTCCTAGATGAAAATCGAGAACATACATGTCGACGGATTCGGAGTCTGGAACGACAGGTCGTGGGAGGCGCTCGCCCCCGGCTTGAATGTGTTTTGCGGGCCGAACGAAACGGGGAAGAGCACGCTCATGGCGTTCATCCGCTCCATCCTCTTCGGGTTCGACCGGCGCGGCAGCCCGAAACGCTACGAACCGTTGAGCGGAGGCGCGCACGGCGGCTGGCTGGACCTGGTTCGCGGAGACCGCCGAATCCGCATCGAGCGCAAGCCCGGCCGGCACGTTCGGGGCACGCTGACCACGTACGAGGGCGACGTCACCGGGTCGGACGAAGTGCTCGATCAGTTGCTCGGTGGAACCACGCGCACGTTGTATCACAATGTTTTCGCATTCGGCCTAGAAGAACTCGAACAGTTCCACACGCTTCAGGAGACCGAAGTCGCGACACACATCTCGGGAGCCGGACTCGGCGTCGGCGCGGCCCGCTGGACGGGGGTGCAACGGGATCTGGAGGAACGGCTGGGCGCGCTGTTTTTGCCGCGGGGGCAGAACAGCACCATCAACGTGGCGTTCAAGGAACTGGACGCCGTCCGCGACGATCTCGACCGCACCGAGCATCAGCCCCAGGATTACTGGGCCGCTCACGAAGCACGCACATGCCTGACCTCGGAACTTGCCGCACTCGAAGATCAGATCGCCGAACTTTACAAACGCGTCGACCACTATGAGAAGCGGCGCAAGGCCCGGCCTCTGGTCGAGCGGCGGGGAAAGCTCATGGCGAAGCTGGGCGAGCTGCCGCCGGTCGAGACTTTTCCTGAAGGAGGATTGGAACGGCTCGACCTGCTTGTCCACCAGATCCAGAACCTGAACGCCGAACTGACGCGTAAACAGAACGATATTGAAACGCGCCGTCTCGAACGCATCGCGCTGAACTCCGTTGCCGATCCCCAGGAGATTGCGTACCGCACGCAGGTGGTCGAGTCGTTGAGAAACCTCATGCCCCGAATGGATGCGTCCCGGCGCGTCTATGCCGCCTGCGTCGAAAGGCGGGCCGCGATCTCCCAGGAAAAACGAACGCTGGACTCCGCGCTCGAAAGGGTGAGGCCGCCATCCAGGCCGGCGTTCATGGCATTCCTTGGACTGCTCTGGGCCGGAGCGCTGGGGCTGTTCCTCAACGGCCAGGAATACATTGCCGCGGTATTGCTCCTGGTTTCGATAAGCCCGCTGCTGTGGTACCGGAAGCGAATCCGGACATTCGACTCCATCGAGAATCAGGTCTGCGAATGTTGCGCGCGTCTTGAAGGCTGCCAGAAGGAGTTGAAGAGAACGGAGGACGAGGCGCGCGAAATCGAAGCGGAGGTTCGGCGGCTGACCGGCCAGGTGGAGATCACGCCGGAAGACGTCGAGCATCGGGCCTCGGAACTGATTCGTCTCCACCAGGTCGGCGATGAGATTCGACGGATCGACGACGCCACGTCTCATTCCGGGGCCGAGATACGCCTGATCGAGCGTCAGATCGAGGAAACGCGCGGCAGCCTCCGAAAACTTCTCGAAGAGGGCGGCTCGGCCGGCGAAACGGAGTTTGTCGAGCGATCTGAAATCTTCAAGCAGCGGCAGCATTTGCAGCACGAGATCGACAGGATTCCCGTCGAACCGCAGGAGACCGGCTTTCTGTTCGACATGCGCGCCGAGGAGGATGCGGCGTACGACCTTGCGTTTCACGAACTTCAGGAAGCCGAGCAGCGTCTGATCGCCGTGCGTCACGAGACGGGCCGGGTGGACGAGCGGATCGCCATCATGGAACGGAGCGAAGAACGCGCCCGCGCCCTGATCAAGCAGGAGAAGGTGCTGGCGCGGCTCGATCTGGCGGCCGAACAATGGGCGGTCCTCACGTTGTGCCGCGCGATGCTTGACGAGACGCGCCGCATTTACGAAACGGAGCGCCAGCCGGAAGTGCTGCGGCAGGCGTCGGCGTTTTTCAGTGTGATGACGGAAGGACGCTACATCCGCGTCTTCACGCCGCTGGACGGAGGCGATATCCAGGTCGAGCGGGCGGACGGCGCGCGGCTACTGCCGCAGGCGATGAGCCGCGGCACCGCCGAACAGCTTTATCTGGCGATGCGGCTGGCCCTGGTCCGCGAGTATGCGAATCACGTCGAACCTCTGCCGGTTGTTTTTGACGATATCCTGGTCAACTTCGATCCGGAACGGGCCCGCTCCTCGATCAAAGCCATGCGTGAGTTGTGTTCGAGCCACCAGGTTCTGCTGTTCACCTGCCATCCGCATCTCGTCCAGGTCGCTCAGGAAATCGTCCCAGCCGCCAAACTGTTTCCTCTACAATAGCCATCCGGCGTTCAGCGACCGGCCACTTTGGTTTCCCCTCCGCGACGAGGGGTGGCGCGGAGCGCCGGGGCGGTGCTATTCAGGAAATCGAATTTGTTGAACGAACCACCCCGCCGCTCGGCGGCCCCCCGCCCTGGCCAAGGCGGGGAAGGTCAGACGACCTGTTTTCCCCTCCTCGACGAGGAGGGGTGGCGCGGAGCGCCGGGGTGGTCCGTCGCTGACCGCATCAAATCGCGTATGGAAACAAGAAACATTCACGACATGATTCATTTTGCGGACGAGAAGATGCAGAAAATCCCGGTCTTCGAATCCGAAAAATATTTTTGTGACCTCTATTGCCTGAAACCCGGACAGGATCAGCGCATTCACACCCATGCGGATTCGGATAAGATTTATTTTGTCCTCGAAGGCAGGGGCACGTTCCATATCGCCGGTGAAGAGCGGGAACTCGGCACAGGTCAAAGCGTGATTGCAAGGCCCAACGAGGTTCACGGCGTGAGAAACGCATCGGGCGGAAATCTGGTTCTGCTTGTGTTCATGACGCCGCGGCCGTAATGTCTACCGCAACAGAGAGGGCTTGGGGGTAAGCAAGGTAATGGGTCGAAACGCGCAACTCATTCGGCAGTGGGCGATTCTCAAACAGATCGAGCACAACCGCTGGACGACAATTTCGGATCTGGCCGATCATCATGTCGTTTCCACAAAAACGATCCGGCGCGATCTTGCCGCATTGATGGAAGCGGGATTCCCGCTCTACGACGAACGGTATGACGGGAAAGTCTACTGGCGGCTCAACGAGGAATACAAAGGCCTGCCGCTGGCGAGCCTTTCGATGTCGGAGATTGCCGCGCTCACCTTCAGCAAGAAGCTGCTGATCAACCTGGCCGCCCCTCCGTTTTCCAGCGATATCGAATCCGCATTCAAGAAGATCGAGAGCGCCTTGCCGCAGAAAAGCGTCGAGTTCATTGACAGCCTGGATTCCATGATCACGGTTCGGGCGGACGCGCCGAAGGATTTCGACCAGCACAAGGGCACGATTCGAACGTTGATGGATGCCACGGGCGACGAACTGCGTGTGCGCATGCAGTACTACTCCGTGCACAGCCGGAAGCGGAAGGCGTACACCGTACATCCCTACCGGCTCCTGTATTTCCGCAGCGGTCTTTATCTTTTCGCCTATGTGGAGGAGTACCAGCAGATTCGCACCTTCGCGGTGGAGCGCATCGAAAGCATCGAGAAACTCCACGATCATTTCGAGAAGCCCGCCGACTTCACGGTGGAGACCTACCTGGAGACGTCGTTTGGCGTCATCAAGGAAGAGCCTTGCGACGTGGAGATCGTTTTCGGATCCGATGTCGCGGAATACGTGAGGTCCCGGGTGTGGCACCCCTCCCAGCAATGCCGCGAGATCGGCGGCGGACGCATCAGCCTGAAGATGCATGTCGGTGGGGAGTTTGAGCTGACGTCCTGGATCCTGGGCTTTGGCGCCTTCGCCACGGTGATTGGCCCTGAACGTTTGCGCCGCCGGGTTGAAGCCGATCTTTCGCGCGCGATCGAGAACTACCGTGTGGAAAAGACGGTCGCCACGCCCGGCAAGGCGAAAAAGGTCGAGGTTAAGAAGGCCGCCACCGCGACCGCAAGCCGTCGAGCCTGATATATCGGGCCGGACCACGCCGGCGCTTCGCGCCACCCCTCTCGAGAAACTGCGCGGACAGAAAAAAAGACTTACCGGCGCAGTTTCTGGAGAGGGGAAATCCCGGTCGGTTTGTGGTTTCCCCTCCTCAACGAGGAGGGGTGGCGCGAAGCGCCGGGGTGGTCCGCCCCGATTGTTCGTGACACAATCTACCTTTTAGTTATGCCGCTGCTGGAGTCCCTGAATTCCGGAAAACGTTTGATCAATGTCGAGATGTGCCCGCCGCGCATGGATCTGCCCATGGAGCAGAGCGTCGAGGCATGGATCGACAGCAATCACCTGATGCGCAAGATCACGGCGCTGCAGCGATTCGTCTTCATGACGGATGGCGCAATCGGCCGGCGTGAAGAGCCGAACCTCCGGCACATCACCGTCAATCTGGGGCCCGAAGCGGACCGTTCGCGGATCGTTCCCATCCTGACGACGAAACACACGCTCGACTACTGCCTGGAATTTGCGGAACGATCGCATGCCCTCGGGTTCACTTCGCTGGTCGTCCTCGGCGGCGACACGAGCGACGGCGCGCCGCGCTGCGTCGAGCATGCCTACGAGTTGCGCCAACTGATCCGGCAGAAGGTTCCGGGCCTCGTGCTTGGCGGCTGGGCCAGTCCTCACGGAGGACGCCGGCAGGCGGAGTACATTCTCGATCCGCATTTTTCGGCCGACTTTTTTCTGGCGCAGATTGTTTCCCACTACCAGACCCGCGCCCTGGATGAATTCCTGGATTGCGCGGAGAAACTCGGCGTGACGATTCCCGCGATCTTCGGCGTCTTCTATTACCGCAGTGCCAATCCGAAGACATGCGAAATGCTTTCTCAGTTCTTTCCTGTTCCGTCCGATGAACTCCGGCGCGATTTCGAGTCCGGGGTCTCTCCCGAGGAGATCTGCGCCCGCAGCGTGCATTCGCTGCTGCAGCGTGGAGTCAAGAACGTGTACATCAGCAATCTACCCATGGGAATGGCTGCGAAAAAGCTCGGCGATATCGAAGCCCGGGTCGAAGAGATGCTTGTGTTAAGGTAGCGAGGTTATGTGGCACAACAACATTCTCGAAGTGATCGGTAACACACCGCTCGTCCGGCTGAACCGCATGGCCCGCGGCATGCGCGCGACGATTCTCGCCAAGCTCGAGTACCTCAATCCCGGCGGCAGTGTGAAGGATCGCATCGGCATCACGATGCTGGAAGCCGCGGAGAAGGCCGGCAGGATCAAACCCGGCGGCACGGTGATCGAAGGAACGTCGGGAAATACCGGAATGGGGCTGGCGCTGGCCGCTGTGATCAAGGGTTACCAGTGCATCTTTACGATGCCCGACAAGATGAGCCAGGAAAAGATCGACGCGCTGCGCGCACTCGGCGCGGAGGTCATCGTGACGCCGACGCAGGTCGATCACCACGATCCGCGAAGCTACCATTCGGTTGCGCTTCGTCTGAGCCGCGAGATTCCGAACAGCATCTTTCCAAACCAGTATGAGAACCCTGCCAATACGCTGGCGCACTACCGGACGACGGGACCCGAAATCTGGGATCAAACGGAAGGCCGGATCACGCATGTGGTGATCGGCGTGGGTACGGGCGGAACGA
>JAHFTY010000006.1 GCA_023265365.1 Acidobacteriota bacterium | reverse complement strand
TTCCGGATGACGAACGCGACTACTACCTCGAGCGGAAGTATCCCAGTTTCGGGAATCTCGTTCCCCGCGACGTGGCATCGCGAAACGCGAAGCAGGTTTGCGACGAAGGACGCGGCGTGGGAACGGGTCTCGGCGTCTACCTCGATTTTGCGGACGCGATCAAGCGCCTGACCAGGAACGGCGTCAAAGAAAGATACGGAAACCTCTTCGACATGTACGAGCGCATTACCGGTGAGAATCCCTACGAAGCGCCGATGCGGATTTATCCCGCCATTCATTACACGATGGGCGGACTCTGGGTGGACTACAACCTGATGACCACCGTCCCCGGCCTGTATTCGATCGGCGAGGCAAACTTCTCCGATCACGGCGCCAACCGGCTCGGCGCCAGCGCACTGATGCAAGGTCTGGCCGACGGCTATTTCGTTCTGCCGTATACGATCGGCGACTATCTCGCCCAGACGAAATTCGAAAAGGTGGACTCGAATCACCCTGCGGTCAAGGATGCGGAGCGGGGCGTGATGGAACGTACGAACCGATTCTTGAGCATAAAGGGAAAGAGAACCGTCACTTCATTCCACAGAGAACTCGGCAAACTGCTTTGGGATGAATGCGGCATGGCTCGACACGAAGCCGGGCTGAAGCGCGCTCTGAAACAGATCCCTGAACTGCGCGAAGAGTTCTGGAAGAACGTGAACGTTCTGGGCGGCGGCGAAGAACTGAATCAGTCGCTCGAAAATGCCGGACGGGTGGCGGACTTCCTGGAGTTCGGCGAATTGATGTGCATGGACGCCCTCCACCGCAACGAATCGTGCGGCGGCCATTTCCGGGAGGAGTTTCAAACACCGGATGGAGAAGCGAAGCGGGACGACGAGCGCTACAGCTACGTTGGCGCCTGGGAGTATGCCGGCGACGGAAGGGCTCCGGTGCTGAACAAAGAGCCGCTGGAATTCGAGTACGTTCATCCAACGCAACGGAGCTACAAATAAGATGAGACTTATCCTTCACGTGTGGAGACAGAAAAGCCCCGCGCACGCGGGCCAGATGGTCCGGTACGAACACAAGCAGGTGAGCACACACATGTCGTTCCTGGAAATGCTGGACGTGCTGAACGAAGAACTGATTGCGAAGGGGGAAGAACCGGTTGCGTTCGATCACGACTGCCGCGAAGGCATCTGCGGCTCGTGCGGATTCATGATCAACGGCGTGGCGCACGGCCCTCAGCCGGGGACCACGGTGTGTCAGCTTCATATGCGGCATTTCAAGGATGGCGACGAACTTTATCTCGAACCGTGGCGCGCTTCCGCGTTTCCCGCGGTCAAAGACCTGGTCGTGGACCGCAGCGCGTTCGATCGCATCATTGCCAGCGGCGGTTTCATTTCGGTGGCCGCCGGTTCGCCACAGGACGCCAATTGCATTCCCGTGCCCAAGGAGAACGCCGATCTGGCCATGGACGCGGCGGCCTGCATCGGTTGCGGCGCGTGCGTTGCAGCGTGCCCGAATGCCGCCGCAGCATTGTTTACCGGCGCCAAGATTGCGCATCTCGGTCTGCTCCCGCAAGGCCAGCCCGAACGATACGACCGGGCGCTGAATATGGCAGCTCAAGTCAGGACGGAAGGGTTCGGCAGCTGTACCAACATCGGCGAATGCGAAGCGGTGTGCCCCAAGGAAATCAAACTCGAAGTCATTGCTCGAATGAACCGTGACTTCATCAAGGCAAGCTGGACTCAGCGGGGCGACGCGTTTAGAAACGAAAGTGCCTAGCAGCCCGTGGCAGAAGAAGGTCATTCTGGGTCAGACACCTCGGCGCCCATTTTCGGTGGGGTCAGACCTGCTTTATCAGTTCTTTGGGTTTGACCCCGAATTGTGAAAATCGGCGGCGAGGTATCTGGCCCACTTCTGCCACGGCTTGCCGGCGCCGGCCTGTGCCGGCTCGCCGTCAATCGGTCCAAATAGGGAGGAATTAGTGATTCAAAAAGGTCAGAAGATCGAAAAGGCGGAAGGAAGACTCGGGGTATTGATTCCGGGACTCGGCGCCGTCAGCACGACATTCATGGCCGGCGTCGAAGCGATCAAACAAGGGATCGCCCAACCCGTCGGCTCGCTGACGCAGCTAGGCACGATCCGCCTGGGCAAGCGCACCGATAAGCGGGTTCCCGCCATCAAGGATTTTGTTCCGCTTGCCAGTCTCAACGACCTGGTTTTCGGCGGCTGGGATATCTACGAGGACAACTGCTTCGAAAGCGCGGTGAAGGCAGGCGTGCTCGAGAAGTCGCTGCTCGACCAGGTTCGTCCCGGCATCGAAAAAATTCGGCCGTGGAAAGCCGTTTTCAGTCAGGACTACGTCAAACGACTGCAAGGACCAAATGTCAAGACGGGCAAGAACAAGATGGAACTTGCCCGGCAGGTCATGGAAGACATCGAGAACTTCCGAAAAGAAAACGGCCTGTCCCGAATGGTGATGGTCTGGTGCGGAAGTACGGAGGTCTATCTCAAGGCCAGTGAAGCGCACGCGTCGCTGGCGGCGTTTGAGAAGGCCCTTTGCGACAATGATCCCGCCATCACCCCCAGCATGGTGTATGCATACGCAGCGCTGAGCATGAAGATCCCGTTCGCGAACGGAGCTCCGAATCTGACGGTCGACGTCCCGGCTCTGACGCAACTGGCGCAGGACAAAGGCGTACCCATCTGCGGCAAGGATTTCAAGACCGGCCAGACTCTCATGAAGACGATTCTGGCCCCGGGACTGAAGTCCAGAATGCTCGGATTGAGTGGATGGTTTTCGACAAATATTCTAGGGAACCGCGATGGAGAAGTGCTGGATGATCCCGGATCGTTCAAGACCAAGGAAGAGAGTAAACTCTCCGTTCTCGATCAGATCCTGCAGCCGGAGTTGTATCCGCTGCTGTACAAGGATTTCCATCACAAAGTGAGCATCCATTACTACCCGCCGCGGGGCGACAATAAAGAAGGCTGGGACAACATCGACATCTATGGATGGCTCGGTTATCCCATGCAGATCAAGATCAACTTCCTGTGCCGGGACAGTATCCTGGCGGCGCCGATCGTTCTCGATCTCGTCCTGTTTCTCGATCTGGCCCAGCGCTGCGGAATGCGCGGCATTCAGGAATGGTTAAGCTTCTATTTCAAGAGTCCGATGCATGCTCCGGGTCTTTACCCCGAGCACGACCTGTTCATTCAGTTGATGAAGCTGAAGAACACATTGAGGTACCTGCGAGGTGAGGATCTGATCACCCATCTGGGCATGGAATATTACGATTAGGGATTATCGGATTTGAAAGTTCGCAATTCAAAATTCGCTATCTCTTCTCGTTGCATGCGGCTACAGGTTTGAGTATGATCCACCGATTGCCGGAAAGCCTCGTGGTAACGGCCTATCGCTTTTGAAGAACATTTTCGAGTTTCGCACTCAATTCGGGGGCAAATCCTTCGATTTGTGAGGAGGTTAGTTTTCAATGAAAAAAACCGCATATTTGGGTTGCTCTTTCCTGCTCCTGGCAGCACTGGCAGTCCCCACCTTTGCAGGGCCACGGGCGGCGCCGGCCCAGAACGATGCCGGCGCATACACGGCGTACTACAACATTCCGCAAACGGACCCGAAGACGAAAGCCGAAGCGGGAGAGAAGTTCATCAAGGATTTTCCGGCATCCCAATATGCCGAGCCCGTATTCCGGCAAACCGTCAGCAACCACGGCAAACTCAGTAACTGGGCGAAAGTCCTGGAACTGACCGGCAAGGTCGATCAGATGTTTCCGGGTATGTCCGCGGCAAACAAGGCCACGATGTACGCGCAGGGAATGCAGGCGGCCCAGCAGAGCAACAATGCGGCTCAAACCATCGCATTCGGGGAAAAAGTGCTGAGTCTGGCTCCCGACGATCTCAACACTCTGATCACGCTGTCGAGCACAATTCCGGCAGCCACGCCAAGCGACAAGGCCGGTTTGGAAAAGGCCAAGGGTTTCGCGACCAAGGCGCTGACGCTGGTCGCGAAGCTGGATCCGAAATCGGTCGGGCTCTCGGAAGCCGACTGGGCGAAGCAGAAGTCCGGTATCGAGGGGACGCTGCACACCACCCTATGCAGCATTGCCTTTAACAACCAGGACTACCCGAAAGCCGAAGAGGACTGTCTCGCCGCCACCAAGGCGACCCCGAAAGACGGCGGCGCCTGGTACCTGTTGGGCCTGGTGTACAACCAGCAGGCGGTCGACATCACGAAGAATTACCAGAGTGCGGTCAAGGCGACCAATGACGCGATCGGCGCGAAAGCCGATCAGATTCAGATCGATGAATTGAAGGCTCAAAGCTCCGCCCTCGAACAGAACCTGCGAGCCAAACGCGATCAGGCCATCGACACCCTGGCCACCTCGGTCGCCGCCGGCGGCACGACCCAGGCTCCTGCAAAAACGCAACTCGACCGCTTGTGGAATACCAAGAACAGCGGGGACATGAGCGGACTCGACGCGAAGATTGCCGAACGGAAACAGTGGCTCGCGGCCCAACCGTAAACGTATCGCAACGATCATCAAAACCAGAGAAAGGGCAGCCGTCCGGCTGCCCTTTCGATCGTTAGCCCTCGCGGTTCTTTTCCGGCTGGATCAATAGCGTCCGCTGCGGGACCGGCCATTCGATTCCCTGCCGCTCAAACGCCTCCTTGATTCGGCGCCGCCACTCTCGAGTCACTTCCCACTGCTTCATCGGCGGTGTCTTCACCGCGCACCGAATCACAACGCCATCCGGTCCGAGTTGTTCAATCCCAAGAATGACGGGCTTCTCGGTCAACCGATCCGGCCAGTCCCGATGAAGCGATTCCCCGATCTCATCGAGCACTCCAAACACGGTGTCCAGACTCTCGCCGTATCCCACCGTCACATCGACGACGGCCCGCGCCCATTCTTTGGTGAGCACCGAAACGGTTTGAATGGTGCCGTTCGGGATGACGTGAACCTGTCCCTGCAGATTCCGGAGCACGGTCGCACGTAATGACATGCGCTCGACGACTCCGGAATGTTCCCCGACTTTGATCACATCACCGACTCCGTACTGATCCTCGAGGAGAATGAAGAATCCCGCGATGACGTCTTTCACGAGACTTTGCGCGCCGAACCCGATCGCCACCCCGGCAATTCCGACACTGGCGAGGATGGGAGCGATGTCGAAACCCAGTTCGCTGCTGATCGTCAGTCCGACGAAGACGATCAGCATGAACTTCGCCACGCTGCGAACGATGTGCCTTAGCGTTTCCGCTCGCTGTTCGGCGCGAGGAACGCCCAGCACATCGCCGGGAGGAATGAGCAGGCGCAGGCGCGACAACGCGGAGTCGATGAGCTTCAGCACGAGCCAGGCAAAGAAGAGCATCGAGCCGATGTGCAGAAGAGGAATAATGACGGGAGCGTAGGTCAGGCCGAAGGTTTGTCGGAGAAACTCAGGCATGTTCAGGTGCCGGCGGACTACAGGTTGGCCGTGGATTCCATCATCGGCGCCGTCCGTCAAATCCGTGGCTCGATTTTCCCGGCAGCGCGTAGTGTATCATGGAAAAATTCGAGGCATTCTTCGCATATGGTTCGCAAAGACCGCCACAATTCGTCGCACGTACTGTCGATCATTCTCGCGGGTGGCGCGGGAAAGCGGCTGTTTCCTCTCACCCAGGATCGATCGAAACCGGCGGTTCCCCTCGGAGGCAAGTACCGGTTGATCGATATCCCGATCAGCAATTGCCTGAACTCGGGCCTGAAGAAAATATTCGTGCTGACGCAGTTCAATTCCGCGTCGCTCAACCACCACGTCACGAACAGCTATCGTTTCGATCCGTTCGGCGAAGGCTTCATCGAAGTGCTGGCTGCCGAGCAGACAGTCTCGAACCAGAACTGGTTCCAGGGAACGGCCGATGCGGTTCGCCAGCACCTGCATCGCTTCAGCGGGCGCGACGACGACTACCAGTTGATCCTTGCGGGCGATCAACTCTATCGCATGAACTTCCACGACCTTCTCGAATCCCACTGGAGACGCGGCGCTGACGTGACGGTATGCGTGATCCCAAAAAGTGAGGAGATGGGGTCGTCCTTTGGCTTATTGAAGCTCGGTCCGAATGGAAAGATCGGGCAGTTCCGTGAAAAACCAAGGGGAAGCGCGCTCCACGAAATGCGGACCGACACGGGGGCTCCGGACAGGCCCTATCTGGCGTCGATGGGGATTTATCTTTTTAAAAGGAGCGTCCTCATCGATCTTCTTGCGGACCCTTCGATGATCGACTTCGGATACCAGGTGATTCCCAAAGCCATCGAACAGTACGACGTCTATGGACATCTGTTCGACGGCTATTGGGAAGATCTTGGAACGATCATGGAGTTCTACAAGGCGAACATCAACCTCACGAGCAGCGATCCTCACTTCGATTTTCACGACATGGCCGCTCCGATTTTCACGCGTCCCCGATTCCTCCCTCCATCCCGGGTGGAGCAATGCGAAGTTCGCGCGGCGATCATTGCGGAAGGGTCGGTTTTGAAAGGCGCCCGAATCTTCAATTCGATTGTGGGCATTCGAAGCCTGGTCGGGGAAAACGTCGTCCTCGAACGGACGCTCGTCATGGGTGCGGACTACTACGAAGACGAGGAAGATCACGATTACAACCGGCAACTTGGGATCCCGGATATCGGCATCGGCGCGGGTTCGGTCATCAAGAACGCCATCATCGACAAGAACGCCCACATCGGCGCGAACGTCCGGGTGCTGAACGATCTGCACATCGCCAACTTCGATGGCCCGGGGTACTACATCCGCGACGGGATCGTCATCGTTCCGAAGAATGGCGTCCTTCCCGACGGGACCGTGGTGTAGACGAACAACAGGCGCCCTATGGCGCGGGATTCGTCGCGTGGCAGGTCAGGCATGTCACCGGCTGCTTCAGTTTCCCTTTGGCTCCGAAGTCATCGCTATTCAACCGGGCGACCCACTTCTTCATCAGGTCGGCCATGAACCCCTTGTTCTTCTCGAGGTCTTCGTTCATCGGCATCTTGCGCTTCGGGATCTTCGCGAAGTCGACCTGCCCCGAAACGTGACAGTCCGTGCACCACACGCGGCCGTTCTCCGGGTCCTTCAGCGGCGACGACCAGTCCGGATTCGGGTTGAAGTTCTTCGGCGTGCTGTAGAGCGCCTCCACAAACTGATGCATGAAGTACGCCTTCACGAATGGCGGTATTTTCATCTCGCCATCCTCACTGGCCAGGGGGCGCGGGTTGCTCGCCTTGGCGGGAGGTTTGGAATCGCTCAGCAGTTCACCGTTACCGGGCTGCATGTTCTGGTTGCAGGAACTCAACAGGAGAGCCAGAGATATCAACAAGACAGACGATCGCATGGATTAGCGCCCTTTGAATTGAGGTTTTCGTTTCTCCGTGAACGCAGTCACGCCTTCGAGAAAATCTTCGCTGTGGAAACACTCCGTCTGGACCTGTGTCTCGCGGGCGAACGCGGTCTCAAGATCGGAGCTGAGACTTCGATAGATCGACTCTTTCGCAAGTCTCAGGACGCCTGGAGGGTTGAGCGACATCGTTGTTGCAAGGTCCATGACGACGGGCATCAAGTCATCGTGGGGGACGACGCGATTCACCAGGCCGATCCTTTCCGCTTCGACCGCCGGAACCATGCTCCCGGTGAAGACCAGTTCGCAGGCCTTCGCACTTCCGATCAGCTTCGGAAGGAACCAGCTCCCGCCCCAATCCGGATGAAGCCCGATTCGCGCGAAGCTCGGACCGAAAGTCGCCCTGTCCGACGCGATACGGATGTCACATCCGAGCGCGAAGCTGAATCCGGCCCCAGCGCACGCGCCATTCACGGCAGCAATCACCGGCTTTGGGAGAGCGCGCATGGTTCGAGTGATCTGCTGGCCCTTGCCCAAAACCAGCTTGAACCCTTCTTCGTCCCGGTTTTCACGCAACTGCTTCAGGTGATCGATATCGCCGCCCGCACTGAACCCGCGGCCTTCACCCGTCACGACAAGGACGCGGATGGTTTGGTCATCCCGGATTTTTCCCAATACATCGAGAATCTCGTCTCGAATGGGGCCGCCGAAGGCATTCAGCTTTTCGGGACGGTTGAGCCTGAGAACTCCAATCGAACCCTGCGTATTGAAGATGATGGTCTGGTACATACGTGTCAGCAGCCCGGGGCGTGGCTCAGATTCAGCTCGGCGAAGTTGGATATGTTCATAGTGTGAATCCCGGATTATAGCAGGCCGGTTGTGCTATGTTTGGGCCCATGGCCCTGTCCCGCAGACAGTTTTTTCGGAGATTCTGGAAACCCGGCGACGAGCCCTCTCCCGAGCGCCTTTCGCGGTATGAAGATCTGGAAACGTATACCCGGACCCAATTGCTCCCATATGACTTCACTCTGACGCCGGATCAGGAAGCCCAGTTGATTGCGGCTGTCCGATCCGCCATGGAGAAAGCGTCCAATGAGGAGCTTTTCTCCAACATCATTCGCGGCCGAATCGAAGAGGTCGTCGATGCGAAGATTCAACCATGGCGCGAACGCAGCCAACTGGCCGCACAGGCCGGCCGGCTGCAGGAAATCCGGCTGGCCGCTCCAGGCTATGTTCCCGAGTTCTTCGCGTTACCGGAGAACGCGGCCGTGATCCGGCAGTTGAAGGAAAACTACCGGATAGACGATACCGCCGAGATCGAGAAAGTCCTGACGGACCAGATACGGCTCTGGCTATCGGAAACGGATGACCGGCTGATCGCCCAGTACGACCTGCTCACGGTTCGAGACCTCGTCTTTGCACAGCTACGTTCCTGGTGCTAGAATCGGCGGTTTGGAAGAGCTCAGAAATTCGCACCGGACATCTAACACATGACTCCCACAGATCTGAAGAAGTATCGAGACATTCTTGAAGCCAAGCGTGACGAACTCCAAAACGCGGCACCCGCGCGCACTCCCGCCATCGAGCCGGGCTCAAAAAGCGGCGACTGGATCGACCATTCCAGTCAGGAGAGCGACTTACACGTGCGCCTTGCCCTGAAACAGACCGACTCGAAACTCCTGCGTGCGATCGAGGAAGCCATCCATCGTATGGACCAGGGGACCTACGGCATCTGCACGGATTGCGAGAATGAGATCCCCAATGTCCGGCTCGACGCCGTTCCATGGACGCGTGTTTGCGTGGATTGCAAAGAGAAACAAAGCAAGAAGCAATAATTCCGCCCCACGGGCGATCAGTTTTTAGAGCGTCAACCGGGCCGCGTCGCCGGAATGCCATCGTCCGAAGGAAACATCTCGTGTCCGGCAATCTTCGATAGCGTGTCCTTCGAAAACCCGTAATCGCTGGTCCGGATGACTCCATCCTGCCCGATGATGAATACGGCAGGCACGTACTCGACGCCGTACTCCCGGGAAACCTCGTATGGATGCGGGTCGATCAGCACCGGCAACGCAATCCCGAAGTGCTTCAAAAAAGCCCGCGTTTCCTCCGGTTCATCCTGCGAAATGGCCCAGATTCGGGAGTTCCCGCTTTTCTGAAGATACGGAAAGGTGAACTGGCACGTCGGACAGGCCGCTTTATAAAACGCCAGGACGACCGGGCCGCCGCTGAGCGCCTGGCTGAGGTGGAACGCACCTCCATCCAGAGTGGGAAGTTCAAAATCGGGAGCTGGAAGGCCAGCAGGCAGTTGTTTCATAAAGGCCGGTATATATAATAGCCCGACCGGAGGAGACATGGCGCAACTAGACGCGTTTTTCAATTTCATGCACGAGCACGGTGCTTCGGACTTGCACCTGGCTTCGGGATCGCAGCCGATCGTCAGGGTCCGTGGAGAACTGGAGCGTCTGACGTTTCCGGCTCTCGAGAACGACAAACTCAAGGAGATGCTTTACGAGATCGCGCCGGAATACAAGGTGAAGGTTTTTGAAGAAACCGGCGACGTGGACTTCGGCTACGAAATTCCAGGAGTCGCGCGTTACCGCGCCAACTTCTTCAATCAAAAGTACGGATGCGCGGCGGTGTTCCGCGAAATTCCATCGAAGGTCCTGACGTGCGATCAACTTGGACTGCCGCCGATCATGCGGAAGTTTGCCGCCCTGAAGAAGGGCCTCGTGCTGGTGACGGGTCCGACCGGATCCGGCAAATCGACGACCCTGGCGGCGATTGTCGACCATGCCAACAAGACGCGGCAGGATCACATCATCACGGTTGAAGATCCCATTGAATTCGTTCACCAGAGCCAAAGCTGCCTTGTGAACCACCGCGAGGTCGGACTCCACACAAAATCGTTCTCATCCGCGCTCCGCGGAGCGCTCCGCGAAGACCCGGACATCATCCTCGTCGGCGAAATGCGCGATCTGGAAACGATCGAACTCGCGATCACGGCCGCAGCCACCGGACATCTGGTGTTCGGCACGTTGCATACGCCCAGCGCCGCCAAGACCATTGACCGTGTCATTGACGTATTTCCGGCCGCGCAGCAGAACCAGATTCGCAACACACTTTCCGAAGCGTTGAAGGGCGTCGTCGCGCAAAACCTCTTCAAGCGCATCGATGTCAAAGGCCGAATGGCCGCGCTGGAAATTCTGGTGGTGACGCCGGCGATCGCCAACCTGATCCGTGAAGCGAAGACGTTCCAGATTCCGGGCATGTTGCAGGTGGGCAAGAAGTACGGAATGCAGACGCTCGACGACGCGATCATGGATGCGCTGAACAAGAAGATGATCAGCGCAGAAGATGCCTATACCCGATGCATCGACAAGAACAAGTTCAGACCGTTCCTGAAAAACCCGCCTGAAGAGTGGGAATAGGGGGATTTGAGGATCTCGAATCTCGAAATTGCGGATCTAAGGTAAAGGACAATGACCAAGGCAGAACTCGATTACATCCTCGGCACGATGCTCGATTCGCACAAGAACGTGTCGGATCTGAATATCACTGCCGACAAGCCGCTCCAGGTGGAGTCGTCCGGTGAACTCGTTTTGGTCGCCATCGAACCTGCGGTCGAACGGCTGACGCCGTTCCAGACAGAGACGATCGCGATGACCATCATCAATAACAACCGCCGTCTCACCGAAGACCTGTTGAAGAACGGCTCCTGCGACTGCTCCTACTCGCTCGGGCAGAAAGCCCGTTTCCGCGTGAATATTTTCACGCAGCGGGGCCACTACACCATCATTCTGAGAAGACTCTCAACCGAGATCCCGACCCTCGAGCAGATGAACATGCCGGCCGTGTTCGGCACGATCGCGAAGGAAAAAACGGGCCTTGTGCTCGTCACCGGCGCCACGGGTTCCGGTAAATCGACGACCCTGGCTGCACTGCTCAACGAGTTGAATCTCACGAAGTCGATCCATATCGTCACCCTCGAAGATCCGGTCGAGTTCGTTCACCCGCAGAAAAAGGCGACCTTCAATCAGCGCGAAATGGGTAACGACTTCGTCTCCTTCGCATCCGGCCTTCGCGCCGCGTTACGGCAGGCGCCGAAGATCATTCTGGTCGGCGAAATGCGGGACCGCGAGACGGTCGAAATCGGCATGTCGGCGGCAGAGACGGGTCACCTCGTCATGAGCACGCTGCACACGATCAATGCCGGACAGACGATCAACCGTATCGTGGGCATGTTCGATCAGTCGGAAGAAAAACAGATCCGGATCCGCCTCGCCGAAACGCTTCGTTGGGTCGTTTCTCAGCGGCTCCTGCCCAAAGTCGGCGGAGGACGCGTGGCCGCGCTCGAAATCATGGGAAGCAACCTGCGCGTGAAGGACTGCATCGAGCACGGCGAGTCCGAGGGCAAAACGTTTTACGAAATCATCGAAGCGTCGTCGACCTTCGGTTGGAAGACCTTTGATATGGCGATCATGGAACTTTACGAACACGAACAGATCACCGAAGAGACCGCTCTTCTCTACTGCTCAAACAAGGGCGTCATGTCTCGCGGCATCGACAAAATCAAGAAACTGAGGGGTCAGTCCACCACAACGCTCACCGGTCTCAGTCTGGACTCGGATTACGGGAAGAAAAAATGAGCTCTACCGAAAAAATGGATTTCTTTGAAGTCGGCGACCTGACTTCGCTTATCTGCACGGATCCCAATGTCGGAGAAGTCGTGCGGGCAACCCTGCGGGATCTGAACTTCAAATTCCACACCGCCGAAACCGGCGAGATTGCCATCGAACGGACGCGTTACAATCCGTACGACATCATCGTGATTCAGGACAACTTCGCCGGCAGCTCACTTAAATCGAACGCCGTTCTGAACTATCTGTCGCCCCTGTCCATGGCGCAACGGCGATATTCCATGGTGGTGCTGATCGGCAGCGGGTTTAAAACGCTCGACGCCATGCAGGCATTCGGCCAGAGCGTTCGACTGGTAGTCAATACGACCGACCTTCCGAACTTCACGGCGATCCTGAAGAAGTCCTGGACGGAGTTCCAGGCGATGTACCGCATCTATAAGGAAGTGTTTGCCGCGCTGGGCGAAAAGTAAGATCCCGGAATCCGGAATCACCCGGGCGAGTGGTACTTCACTTCGTGGTGGAACTTCTTCCGGTAGATCACACGCTCAAATATCGGGATCTCGATATCCGCGGTGTACTCGATGATGACATTGAGCGTCTGCCCGCTCCCCCGAATCACCACCTGATCGCCGGAGAGCGGAAGCCCGAGTTCTTCCCCTTTAACGAGAATCAGGTCCCGGATTTCTTTGGCCGGCCGGTGTTCGTTCGCAGCGAGTTGGATGACGTAATCCAGATATTCGCCCAGGTTTCGGTCTTTTGTGGAAACGCGGATGTAATCGAACGAGAGGTAGAAATAGAAGATGGCGACCAGGATCCAAACCAAAAGGACGAGCCGCCGCGACTGCGGCTTCGGCACGTCAGCCATTACTCAGCCTTCTGTCTGAGCGATTCAACGAAAACGAGAACCTGTTCCTTCTGGGTCCGTGATAGCCCCTCAAGATTCTCGACGATCTGCAGGATGAGCCGGTCGTCTCCGTTGGACCGGCCATTGGACCGGCCATTCCGTTTACCGTTGCCGTGAAGTTTCATCAGGCGCTGGAACTGGTCGTCAATGCCGTCTAGAAAATCTGAGTCCATAGCTCGCTGTGGTTGATTGCTCATGCAAGTGGAATTTGAGCCGACATATCTTTAACAAAATGACAGGTTTGACACAAGCGGGCTCTTTCCGAAAAAATCCGGTTTATGTCTTGACGCGGTATTCGTCCTTTGGACAAACCCAATACATTCCGCCCGGCATTCCCGCGGATTTGATGACGCGCGTGGCGACCATCGGGGTCGTGCACTGCGGACAGGGCTTTCCCTGTTCGATCTGGCTCTTGTCTTTTCCAAGAGATGCACGTGCCGTCTTACTAAGTTTACCGCCTGATGCCATTGATTTTGTTCAACCTCCAAAGGTGAGAGAAATGATTCAGGAACCATAATATACAGGAATTACCAACCGATCGCGAGGCCGTCTTTCCGGACGTCCGAGCCGCCCATCAGGACCCCGGTAGACGGATCGATCATGATTCCCTGATAACCTCCGAACGCATCCACCGAGCTGATCACCGCATGCCCTCTCTCGGAAAGCTCATATCGAACCGCACTGCCAAACCCCGATTCCAACGCCAACCCCTGCACCGAGTGACGAAACCGCGCAGCTTCACCGGCCTGTTGAGCGTCCATTCCAAAGTCGACGACGTTGATCAGGACCTGCGCGTGGCCTTGCGGCTGCATATCTCCGCCCATCACCCCGAATGAAAAGAACGGTTTTCCATCCCTGAGTACCAGAGCGGGAATCAATGTATGGAACGGCCGCTTCCGGGGTTCGATCCGATTGGGATGGTTCGGGTTTAATTCAAACAGGGAGCCGCGATTCTGCAGGACGATTCCCGTATCGCCGGCGACCATCCCGGAGCCGAAGTGTCCAAAAATGCTGTTAATGAAGGAAACAACGTTTCGATCCTTGTCGACCACGGTGAGATACACCGTGTCTCCTTCTTCCGGAACTCCAGGTAAGGCCGCGGGCATCGCATGGCGCGCCTGAATCCCTTTCCGGCGCGAGGTGGCATAGTCCTTCGCAATCAGCCGGCTCAGAGGCGTTTTCGATTTCCGGGGATCGCAGATGTAGGCATCCCGGTCCGCGAACGCGAGTTTCTTCGCCTCAACCATGAAATGGACGTGATCGGCGGTATTGTGTCCGAAGGACCTAAGGTCGAATCCTTCAAGGATGTTCAGCATTTCCAGTGCGGTGGTGCCCTGGGTGTTCTCCCCAATTTCGTATAGTTCGTATCCTCGATAGTTCGTGTGCGAGGGTTCCGTCCATTGGGCGTCGAACTCCTCAAAATCGGCCGCCGTGAGCAAACCGTCGTTCGCTTCGGAAAACCGAACCAGTTTCCGGGCCAGTTCGCCTCTGTAAAATGCGTCGCGACCCTCCTCAGCGATCAGTCTTAATGATCGTGCCAGACGGGGATTTCTGAAGATCTCGCCATGATATGGAGCCTTGCCGTCTTTAAGAAAAGTTGATGCCGCATCCCGGGTCCGTTGCAGCAAAGCCTCGGAGCGTTTCCATTGCGCAGCGATGATTTCGGAGACGGCGAATCCTTCCTCGGCATAGGCAATCGCGGGCTCGAGCAGACGGGAAATCGGCAGCGTACCGTATCTGGAGTGGAGCTTGAACCAACCGGCGATGGCGCCGGGAATCGAGACCGAGTGCATTCCTGAAGTTGGAATCTGATCAAGACCCCTCGTCTGAAAGAAATCGATGGATCCTTTCGAGCCGCACCATCCGCTGGCGTTCAGAGCGACTGGGCCCGCCTCTCCTTTCGCCATGACAATGGCGAAGACATCACCGCCGATGCCGGTCATCATGGGTTCGACGACATTCAACACCGCCGCCGCGGTAATTGCCGCATCGGCGGCGGTTCCTCCGTCCTGAAGTACTCGAAGCGCGGCCGCAGACGCGAGCGGTTGGCTGGTTGCGACCATGCCGTTCATGGCGAGCACGGGCGATCGTCCTCCCTGCGCGGACGCGGCCGGGCGATCGCCATGCCTGAAACTGGTAAACGGGGTCATCCTCATTCCTTTCGACGAAGTTGCTTGAACTGTTCCGGCGTATCGATGTCGATTCGGATTCCGGCATCTTCCACGGGAACCTCGATAATCCGCGATGGATCCTTCCACACGATCGTGTTTGCGCCCAGAGATGCGGGCAAGGACAAAATCTCTTCCAGCACCTCCCGCGAGAAGAGAACCGGATGTCCCCGCCTGCCATCGAAGGTCGGAAGGACAATATGTCCGGGCCGAAAATGCCGAGCCAGTGCCTCGATTGTCGTGGTTCGCGTGAGTGGATGATCGACCAGAAAAACAAACGCGCCTTTCGCCTGTCCGGGCAGAGCCCGGATTCCGGCCTTCATCGACGTCGTCATCCCCAGTTCGTAGTCCGGGTTAAATACCGGGTTTTCGACCTGTACGGCGGCGACGATTTCGTCACGATGATGCCCCAGCACAACAACGGTGTACTCGACGGATGCGGCAGAAATGTTATCGAGGATGTTCTCGAGAAACGTCCGACCGCCAAAAAGGAGCAGGGCTTTGGGTCGGCCCATCCTTTCCGATTTTCCTGCAGCGAGAACGATGGCGGCGATCAATGCGTCAGTGAGTAAAGAATAGTGTTGATGGCGACCCGGTAAGCGTAACTCGAGAAGTAATTCGGGTACTTCGGCTCATCGGCCCACTCGTAGGCGTCACCAAGATCGGTGTTGTGATTAATCACCACAACGAGCCTTCCATGGTCGTCCCAGATCCCCTTGCATTCCCCGACGAAGCCATCCTGCTCATAAGTGATTCCACCGTTGATCGTGTACGCCAGGCTCGGAACCTGGATGACCTTATCGATATCGTAAAACAGGTGGAAGACCGGGTGATCCATTGGAATGTCTTTGATCTCCGAGCCGGGAAGCACCTTCTTCATCGTTTGAGTGAAGTTCTCCATCTCGAAGCTTCCCCAGAAGTCATCCACCATCCAGAAGCCGCCTCGCGACAGGTACTCTCTCATGATGGCTGCGTCCTGGTCGTTGAACTTCAACTGCCCGACTTCGCTCGAATAAATGAAGGGATACTTGAAAAGGTCCGGATCGTTGAGGGGAATCGCACGTTCGTGATCGGCGATGTTCAGATTGGTCAGCCGCTTGATCCCCATGATCAACTGCTCGTCGCCTTTGGGATAATCCGTGTACCAGTTTTTGTAGTACCCGAGGATCCTGCCGTTGTAGATCAGTCGCGCGAAAACGATCTGATTCGTATCGCTTTTGTCCTGACGGATAAATCGGACGTCATCGTACCGACCCAGAAAATTCAATTCCTGCTGTGCGAAAACGGTGCCAAGCATCACGAGCACGAGCAGCAGGCCGGCGGTCCAGAAACGCCTCACCAGGCCTCCTGCGCTTTCGCCGGGGGGCCAATGTAGAGGTTCCGGAGGGTGTAGAAAACGGGGATCAGAAAGAGCAGCAGCAGAACAAGCGCGATCAGCCGGAAGAACAGTTTGCGGACCGGCGAGTCTTCGAGGCGTTCAAACTCGACCACTTTCTGATGAACGTCGCAAAACTCTGTCGCCTCGACGGAGTCATCGATACACTGGAAGCCCGACGCGTAGATGTGAAGGCAGCGGGGCATAATTGCTGTATCATAAAGGCGAACTTCGGTTTCTTCAATGTCGAAAAGTCTTATCCGGCACGCTGCCGGCACCGATTTTCCAACGCTTTTGAGCATCGACAAGGCGAGTTTCGAGCCAGGTATCGCTTACGACTCCCGGGAACTCGCCTACTACATGAACCGCGACGGAGCCGCAACGCTCGTGGCGGAAATTGACGGCAGGATTGCCGGATTCATCCTGCTGGAAATCCATCGCCGCAAGCGAACCGCGACTGTTGTAACGCTGGACGTGCTCGCTGAGAATCGGCGCCGGGGAATCGGATCACAGTTGTTGAACGCTTCAGAAGAGATGCTCCGCAACAACGAGGTCAGACGCTGCGAACTGCAGGTCGACGTGAACAACCGGGATGCCGTCGGTTTCTATGTCAAGAGCGGATTCGAAGTGGTGCATCTGTTACCCCACTACTACTCCAATGGAAACGACGCCTACCTGATGGCGAAAAAGATCTTATAAAAAACTGCTTTTCAGTTTCCGGTACGTCGTGGACAACTCCTCGGGCAGAACCCTCGTCTCTCCGGTGATCGTCATGAAGTTGCTGTCGCCGGCCCATCTCGGAACAACGTGCAGATGAAAATGATCCCGGACGCCGGCCCCGGCAACGTGTCCGAGGTTCATGCCCACGTTGAAGCCTTCGGGATTGTAGACGGCCGTCAACACCGCGATGGCGCGTTTGGTGAGTTCCATCATTTCGGCGGTCTGGTCGGCGGAGGCGTGGACAACGGAGCGGAGGTGCGCATAAGGCATCACCATCAAATGGCCGGATGTATAGGGAAACAGGTTCAGAATGACGAAATTGTGAAGGCCGCGATGAAGAACCAGCCGCCCTTCGTCCCCGGTCGAATCCTCGCCAATGCAGAAAACGCAGGAGGCCGGATCACCGGCCTTCCCGGCTGACGCCATGTACGTGTAGCGCCAGGGACTCCAGATGAAATCCATGTTACGCGGGCGGAGTGCCGGCGTCCGATCCTGCAACGGGTGCCGCTGGCGCCGCAGCCGCTTCGGTTCCATCGTTGATGAGGTCCTTGAGTTCTTTGCTCGGCTTGAAATAAGGGACGCGTTTTGCCGGCACTTCAACCTTGTCGCCGGTCTTGGGGTTGCGGCCCACACGAGCGTTGCGCTGTCGAACGCGGAAACTGCCGAATCCGCGGACTTCGAGTTTGTCGCCGGTTCGGAGAGCTTTGATTACGCTTTCAAACAACGTATCGACAATGACCTCGGAGTCCTTTCGGGTCAGTTCTGTCACTTTGGCTACTTCTTCGACCAGGTCTGCTTTTGTCATCTTCTCCTTACCCCTGTAGGGCGGTCCGTAACCGCCGGCATTCGTTGAAGACGCTCATCGAGCGCCGCGACACGCTACTTCCAAAGATATTGAAAGCGAATCTGCGATTTTAGAGCCTTGCCTTGAAACGGCATGATCCGCGACAGATCGCTCGTCAGCACATCCAACAGTGTAACCCTTTGCCTTCCGGTCTGAATCAAATGGGGTTTTCCCGATATCCCCGCCAGTTTCGCAGTCAGATCGACCGCATCCTGGAAGTTCCCGATTTCATCGACCAGCTTCTTTTCCCTGGCATCTCTTCCCGTGAAGACTCTGCCGTCAGCCATCGAGCGAACGTCCTGGATTTCCAGGCCCCGGCCTTTGGCCACCGCTTCTACGAATTGTATGTACATATCGTCGATAAGCGATTGGAAATATGTCTTTTCTCTGTCGGTCAGGGGCCGGGTCGCCGACCCCGTGTCCTTGAACTCGCCTGTTTTGAAAACCACTTCCTTGAGCTTGGCCCATTCCATCAGATCGCCGTAGTTAATCCATTCGGCAATGACGCCGATGCTGCCCACCACCGTCCCGGGATTGGCGACGATCTTGTTGGCGGCGCACGCGACGTAATACGCACCGGAAGCGCCTGTTGAGGACATGTAGGCGACGATCGTCTTGTCCTTCTTTTCGCGAAGCCTCTTGATTTCCGTGTAGAGTTCCTGCGAAACCGCCACCCCGCCGCCTGGAGAATCGATGTTCAGGAGAATGGCGCGAACGGTATTGGAGTCTTCGTAGCGTTTGAGTTGGGCAATGACGTCACGCGAGTCAACGATTTCGCCTTCAAGATCGACGATCTGAACTCGATCGCTGAACCCGAATTCCGCGGCGTCCCCACTCCCAACCGTGATCAGTACGGCCAGAAAAGTGATCGCTAAAAGCACAAAGGCTCCTCCGCCGAGGAGGAGCCAGATGAGTGTGCGGTTGCTTGTGGGCATCAGGCGGCAAATCCGAATTACGGATTTCGCGTTGCGTGAAGCAGGACGCTGGCTGCTCTAAGTTCGCAATTCGAAATCCGCAATTCGCAATCTCCTAACTGTTGTCTTTGGCGTGAAAAATGTCGGCCAGCGTGGCGCTGCCATCGGCGTTCTCGCGATAGGAATCGTATTCCCGCCGCTCGGCGTCTTCGGCCATGGCTTTCTGGCTCAAACCGATTTTCCGTTCCGTTGGACTGAGCTTGATGATCTTTAGCTCCGCCTCGGCACCGACCACGAAATAAGCTTCGGCGTTGTTGCGCTTGTCGTCGTCGATCTCCGAAACATGGCAGAGCCCTTCGATGCCTTCGTCCAGTTCGACGAAGACTCCGAACGGGGCGTGACGGACGACCCTGCCCTTCACCGAATCGCCAACGTGGTGGTTCGTGAAGAACTGCTCCCAGATGTCGGGCTGGAGTTGCTTGATGCCGAGTGACAACCGGTGATTCTCGGTGTCGATATTGAGGATCACGGCTTCGACCTTCTCGCCTTTCTTCAAGACTTCGGAAGGATGCTTGATGCGGCGCGGTGAAATATCCGACACGTGGACCAGACCGTCAATTCCGTCTTCGACCTCGATAAATGCGCCGAAATCCGTCAGGTTGCGGACCCTTCCGCCAATGACCGAACCGATCGTGTATCGTTCCGTCAGCGTCGTCCATGGATCCGGTTCGGTCTGCTTGAGCCCGAGCGAAATCCGGCGATTCTCCATGTCGACATCGAGGACGACCGCTTCCACTTCCTGTCCGACGTTGAGCAGCTTGGAGGGGTGTTTGACGCGCTTGCTCCACGACATTTCGGAAACGTGAATCAGGCCTTCGACTCCAGCCTCCAACTCGACAAAAGCGCCGTAATCGGTCAGGTTCACCACCTTGCCGGCGACGCGGGCGCCAATCGGGTACTGCGCACGGACCAGAGACCATGGATCCGGTGTGAGTTGCTTATAACCGAGCGAGACGCGTTCCTTGTCTTTGTCGTATTTGAGCACCTTCACGGTGATCTCATCGCCGACGTTGAACATTTCGGATGGGTGGTTCACACGGCCCCAGGACAGATCCGTGACATGAAGCAGTCCATCGATCCCGCCGAGGTCGATGAACACGCCGTAATCCGTAATGTTCTTCACGGTTCCCCGAACTTCGGCGTCTTCTTTCAGAACTTCGAGAGTAAACGCCTTTTTGCGCTGCTGCTCGGATTCCAGAACGATCTTGCGGGACAAAACGATATTGCCGCGCTTTCGGTTCAGCTTGATCACCCGGCATTCGATCTCTTTGCCTTTCAGGGCGTCGAGATTCTTGACCGGACGGACATCGATCTGAGATCCGGGCAAAAAGGCGCGGATCCCGATGTCCACGGAGAGACCACCCTTGATGCGTTCAACAACGCGGCCTTTGATGATCGTATTTTCGTTATAGGCCCGTTCGACGTCTTCCCAGACTTTGACCTTCTCTGCTTTTTCCTTCGACAGGACAATGTGACCGTCGTAGTCCTCGGTGTCTTCCAGCAACACATCGATAACATCACCGATCTTGACGGTGCAGTTACCGGCGCCATCGATGAACTGGTGGACGGGGATTACGCCTTCAGATTTGTAGCCGACATCGACAACGACGTCGGTGCTCGTAATCTTCAGAACAGTGCCCTTCATGACCTCGCCTTCGGCGAAGCGGCGGCCAGTGTACTGATCTAAGAGCTGCTCGTAGCTTTCCTCCTCTCCTTTTGAAAGAGCAAATTGGCTGGCAATCGCCAATTTTCCGGGTTCATTAACCATCTTCTAGTTTCCTCCTGGGTACATTTGCAAAACTGCTAAGGTATCGGATTTCAAAGGCGTTTGCAACCACGACCGGCCCGCAATCCGGATTTCGGAAGGCAGATTTCAATTTGCGGCGTAATTCCGCCAAAATCGGGATTCCGGAAACCGAATTCCGGAATCCCCGTCGAATTACCCGCTGGGCGGAAACGTCTTTTGCCTTATAATTGCTCGTTTGACAGGAGGCTCAATGAAGGCAAACATCCATCCGAAGTACATCGAAGCAACCGTAAAATGCGCTTGCGGAGAGACGTTCAAGACCCGCTCGACCAAGCCCGAGATCCATCTCGAAATCTGCTCGAAGTGCCATCCCTTCTTCACCGGCAAGCAGAAACTTGTGGACACTGCCGGACGCGTCGAAAGATTCAACAGAAAGTACTCCAAAAACTAAATGCTCCGCTATCTCCTTAGTCTCGCCCTGACAGCCACGAACTGGGCCTTGAGCAGTTCCAACGACGACATCCTTGTTGGCGGCCAGGCCGTCATTGAAGGTGTGATGATGCGATCCCCGAAAGGCTACTCCGTGGCGGTCCGCCGCCAGGATGGCACGGTGCGCGTCATCAAAGACGCCCTCCTCACCGTCGGCGAAAAGTGGAAAGCATTCAAACTCCCCGTGCTCCGCGGCGTCGGCGTGCTGGGACAGGCTCTGGTTCTCGGCATCAAGGCCCTTCGTTTTTCGGCCGAAGAAGCCATCGCCGGCGAAGGGGAAAAGCAGGGGAACGCGGCCGACGCCAGGAAGACGTCGAACACTCTCATCGCCGGCAATCTCGTTCTGGCGCTGGGTGTCAACGTCCTGATGTTTGTCGTTCTTCCGCTGTTTCTGACTCGTTTCATTCAGGCCGAGACCGGTTTTCAGAGTTCACTGCTGTTCAACCTGGTCGACGGTTTCTTCCGGGTGATCGTGTTTCTCGGATTCCTGACCATGGTCTCGCTGATGAACGATATGCGGCGAGTGTTCCAGTATCATGGCGCCGAGCACAAGACCGTTTACAACTTCGAAGCCCGCGAAACACTGGCCGTCGAAAACGCTTCGAAGTACTCGACTTTGCATCCGCGCTGCGGCACCAGCTTCCTTCTGGTCGTCATGACCGTCAGCATCGTTGTCTTTTCAGTCGCCCATTTCGACTCGATCGGCGCGAAACTGCTTTCCAGAATCGTCCTGCTGCCGCTGGTCGCCGGGATTTCGTACGAGATCATTCGATATTCCGCGAAACATCCGAAGAACATCCTCCGTTTCGTCACGATGCCGGGACTTCTTCTGCAGAAAATTACGACGAAAGAGCCCGACAAGGCTCAGCTTGAAATCGCAATCCGCGCCCTTGAAGAAGCACTGACCGTATGAGCGTAAACCTCCTGCTGGACAAACTTCGCAGCGTGGAAACGCGTTACGAAGAACTCAACCAGGAACTGGCGAGTCCTGAGGTCGTTTCGGACAGCAAGCGATACCAGAAGACCGCAAAGGCACACAGCGACCTCAGCGAGATCGTGAACCGGTTCCGCGAATACAAGGACCTCGAACGCGGCATCGCGGACACCCGCGCCATGCTTGGCGAGGTGGGCGCGGATGCCGACATGAAAAAGATGGCCGAGGACGAGCTCGCCGCGCTTGAAGAACGTCTGGCGAAGTGCGAAGCCGACCTGAAGATTCTGCTCCTTCCCAAAGATCCCAACGACGAACGCAACGTTATCCTCGAAATCCGGGCCGGAACCGGTGGAGACGAAGCCGCACTGTTTACGGCCGACATGTTCCGAATGTACACGCGGTTCGCCGAAGCTCAGGGAGGGCGGGTGGAGATCATGTCATCGAGCCATACCGGCATCGGCGGCTTGAAGGAAGTCATCGCTTTGATCGAAGGTAAGGGCGCGTACAGCCGGTTGAAGTATGAAAGCGGTGTGCATCGCGTACAGCGCGTGCCCGCGACCGAAGCCAGCGGACGAATTCACACTTCGGCCATTACCGTTGCCGTTCTGCCGGAAGCCGAGGAGGTGGAAGTCGAGATCAACATGAATGACGTGCGCAAGGACACTTTCTGCTCGTCAGGCCCCGGCGGGCAGTCGGTCAACACGACGTATTCCGCGATTCGGCTGACCCATATTCCTACGGGTCTTGTGGTTTCCTGTCAGGACGAGAAGTCGCAAATCAAGAACTTCGCGAAGGCGCTGCGCGTTCTCCGATCGCGGTTGTACGAGATCGAAATGGAGAAGCAGCAGAAGGCGCTCGCGGACGAACGCCGGTCGCAGGTCGGAACGGGCGACCGCAGCGAAAAGATCCGAACGTACAACTACCCGCAGAATCGAGTCACCGATCATCGTATCGGTCTCACGCTTCATCGGCTCGACTCCGTCATGAACGGCGACCTCGGTGAAATCGTCGAAGCGCTGACGTCCTACTATCAAGCGGAGCGGCTCAAAAAAGAACTCGTGGCGTGACAATCCGGGAAGCCCTTCTCGACGCCAGCCACCGGCTCGAACTCCAACGCGTCCCTCATCCCCGGCGTTGCGCCGAAGTCCTCTTTTCCCATTTCCTGAACGTCGACAAAACCTATCTCTATTCACACGACGACGAACCGCTGCCGCCGGCGATCTGCGAAAAGATCGAGAACGCCATCGGCGAGCGCATCAGCGGCGTCCCTGTCCAATACATCGTTGGACATCAGGAGTTTTACGGACGCGACTTCCTCGTCAACCCGTCGGTGCTGATCCCCCGCCCTGAGACGGAACACATCATCGAAGCCGTGCTCGAGACCGGACACTCTCCAAACACCCGCATCATCGACGTCGGCACCGGTTCGGGCTGCATTGGAACGACGCTGGCTCTCGAACTTCCACATTCATCCGTCTTCGCGGCCGACATCTCGGAAGCCGCTCTTCAGACGGCAAAACAGAACGCGCAACGCCTGGGCGCGTGTGTGGCATTCGTCTGCATGGACGTTCTGGACGCCGTTTCCGATCATTTCGACTTCGTCGTCAGCAACCCGCCATACGTTCCCAGGCGGGACGCCGGCAGCCTTCAGCGCGAAGTTCGCGACCACGAGCCGCATGTCGCCCTGTTCGATCCGGGAGACGACCTCGCCATCTATCGACGTCTGATTCAATCGGCCATCAACCTGTTGAAGCCGGGGGGGAGACTGATCATGGAAATTGGATTTGCGATGGAAGAATCGGTACTGTCACTGATTGACGGAAGCTGGAACGCGCTTCCGACCCGGAGGGATCTGCAGGGGATTCCCAGGGCTGTCGTCGCGCAGAAACCGCTTTGAAAGGGGCTTGAAATGAACTCCATGATTACCTTTGGACTGTTTCTGGCAGTCTGGTTCGCACTTCAGTATTGGATCCTCCCGCGGCTCGGCGTTCCGACCTGAGCGAAACCCAATCCGCGCCGGGACGCGCGCACTACTGAAGACAAAAAGGGAAGCTGAATTTGCCGCCCGGCGAATTCGCTATACTGCAACAAAAACGGGTCCAAAACGTGTAAACTGAAGCGCCGTTTGAGTGAGGAGAGTGAACATCTTCGTGAGATTCCGGATTCTTGCAACCGTCTTCATTGCCATCGTTTTTCTGGCACCCGTTCTTCTGTCCGCCCAGCAGGGTTCGAGTTCAACCTCATCCAATCCGCTGGACGATCTTCGCGAAGAAGTTAAGGCTCTTCTCAGGGAGGCCGGCCGGCCGTTCACGGACGAACAGGAAAAAAGCATCGCGCTGATGACCGAGGACAGACGTCAGGCCTCCGAGCAGCTTTTCGGCGAAACGATGGATTTCCGCGGCGGGCCTGTCCAGGGACAGCAGATGGACCGCGCAGTCGCGGCGATTCAGTGGATGCAGACCGAGTTCAGCAAGCGGCTTCGAGAATACCTGACTGTCGAACAGCTTGCCCTCTGGGAACGCCATGAGTCGGAGAAGACAATCGCAAAAAGCGCGCTCGCCAAGTCTCAGGATCGGCAAAAGCAGCAGACCCAGTTCATCCGTATCAACAACAACAATTTCACCGCCGAAGAAGGATTCTTTCGGGGCGGAATGGGAATGATGATGGGTGGCGGCGGTGGCGGAAACCGCGGCCCGGAAGTCATCGAGCGCGGCGGCAGCGGCGCATTTCACGGACAGGGATCCGTGAACCTGCAGGACGAAACACTGAATGCGCGTAATCCCTTTGCGAGCAACAAGCCGCCTTACCAGGAGCGCCAGGTCAGCGGGAACTTCAGCGGACCATTGATTCGCAATCGTTTAACGATCAATTTCTCCGGTCACAACAACGAGTCCCAGAACGTGGATACCGTGCATGCCATCCAACCCGATGGTGTGTTCGAGTTGGGGATCGTGCATCCCAACACCAACCGGTCTGCTGGCATTAGCGGCACGCTTCAGCTCACGGAAAAGCATTCCCTCATTTTCAACACACGCTACGGCACAAACAGTCAGAAGAATCAGTTCGTCGGAGGTTTTACGCTTCCCGAGCGCGCCTCCAGTTCTCTGGGAAGCAACTCGAATTTCGGGGTCCGCCAGTTCTCCGTAATCTCCGAGCAGACGCTGTATGAAACCTCATTCGAAATCCAGCGGAGGCATTTCCGCACGAAGCCCCTTTCGGAGAAAGTGGCGGTCAACGTCCTGGACGCCTTCCGCGCCGGCGGCGCGCAGGACAAGACGGACAACCAGGCCCGGGAATACAATTTCTCAAACCTCCTGACGCGTATGGGTTCGGCGTGGACGCTCAAAGCGGGAATCGACGGCTCGTACCGGACGAACCACAATTACTCGATTCAGAATTACGCGGGAACCTTCACCTTCTCGAATCTTCAGGACTACGTGGCCGGCCGTCCCATTACCTATCGGATCACCCGGGGAAACCCGGTCCTGGATCTGAATCAACTCGAAATGTCCGCATTCATGCAGAACGACTTCAAGGTCAACCAGCGGCTCACCCTCATGGCCGGCGGCCGCTACGACTGGCAGACCAACATCGCGGATCGCAATAACATTGCGCCGCGTTTTGGCTTTGCCTATGCGATGGGCAGGTCCCTTGTGATTCGCGGGGGATCCGGTGTGTTTTATCAGCGGATCCAGAACGATATCATTCAGCAGCAACGCCGGTTCGACGGATCGCGCCAGTACGAAATCGTGGTCAACAACCCCTCGTGGCCGGACCCTTTTCAATCGGGCGATGTGACCGTGGTCCCGCCTTCTTCGATTCGTGTGACCGACCGGGACCTCACAACGCCGTACAACATCGTGGCGCAGATTTCGGTCGAGAAGACGTTCAAGAACAACCTCTTCCTCAGCGTCAGCTATGACCGGAACCGCGGCGTGCGTCAACTCCGCACTCGTAATCTGAATGCACCGTTCCGCGGGCAAACCCAGAATCCCGATCCCACCCGCGGGAACGTCTTGAATCTGGAATCCACCGCGTTGTCGAACTCTCAGACGTTGCGGCTTTCCGCCCGACAGCGCTTCAGCATTTTCAACCTGAACGCGTCTTACAGTACGGGCAGCACCTATACGGACTCCGAAGGCTGGTGGAATCTCCCGGCCGACAATTACGATCTCCGCGCCGATTGGGGACGCGCCGGCTGGCGGCAACCCTACAACCTCAATACGACGATCAATGCGCAGCTTCCACTTGGAGTGTTCCTCACCGGCAGCATGGTGCGTAACGGCGGACAGCCCTACAACATTACGACCGGCGCCGACGACAACCAGGATGGCCAGACCAACGACAGGCCCGCCGGTGGCGCGCGCAACAGTGCGAACAGTCCGAATTTCGTGAGCTTCAACTTCAATATCTCGAAAGCGATTTTCTTCGGCGAAAGAAAAGGGCTCAAGGGCAGCGGCACGAATCTGAATCTGTTCGCGAACATGAACAACGCCTTCAATCGAACGAACTACGGAACTCCATCGGGTGTGATGACGTCGCCGTACTTCGGCCGTTCGTTCAACGCCCGCAACCCGCGCGAAATCGAGGCGGGACTGCGTTTCAACTTCTAGCTTGCGCCGGCTGATTCCCGTCCTGATCGGGTTCGCCCTTGCGTTGGACCTGCACGCACAGGATCCTGCTCGTCGTGTCCAGGCGGTCCGCATACCCGGTCATCAGATCGTCATCGACGGAAAGCTCAACGAATCCGTCTGGAAAACAGCCGAACCCGCCGCCGGTTTCACCCAGCAGCAGCCCAAAGAAGGTGCTCCCACAACCGAGAAGAGCGAGGTGCGATTCCTCTACGATGACGACAACCTGTACGTCGGGGCCACGCTTTACGACGATGAGCCGCAAAGGCTGATCATCAACGAGTTGAAACGCGACTTCAACGCCCGCGACGGCGATCTGTTTGTGCTTGTTCTGGATACGTTCCACGACAGGAGAAACTCCTACGGATTTCAGACGAACCCGATGGGCGCCCAGCGGGACACGCAAAGCTACGACGATGGCCGCAATAACAACCAGAACTGGGATGCGGTGTGGTATCTGAAGGCGTCGATCTTCGACAGCGGGTGGATCGTCGAATACGCGATTCCGTTCAAGAGTCTGCGATTCTCCGATGCCGAAGAGCAGGCATGGGGAGTCAACATCTTCAGACTCATTCGGCGGAAGAACGAAATCACGTTGTGGTCACCGGTGCCGCGGCAGTTCTCGCAATTCAAAGTCTCATATGCCGGCACTCTCGAAGGCATCCGGGGCGTCAAACCCGGACGCAATCTCCGCGTTAAGCCGTTTGTCACGGGTAGCGCATCGCGAAGCGCAGCCGGAACGAAATCCGATGGAGACGGCGGTGTCGACGTCAAGGTCGGAATCGGCAGCAACATGGTTCTCGATGGGACCTACCGCACCGATTTTTCGCAGGTCGAAGCCGACGAGCAGCAGGTGAACCTGACACGCTTCAACCTCTTCTTCCCGGAAAAACGCGAGTTCTTTCTCGAAAACCAGGGTACGTTCCAGATGGGCCCTCCGCTTCCGAATAACAACAACGCCGGCGCACAATCTTCGGGACCTCCCGATTTCCTGCCTTTCTTCAGCCGCACCATCGGCCTGTCCGATACCGGCACGCCCGTCCCCATCTTCGGCGGCGCCCGCCTCACCGGGAAAGTGGGACGCAACAGTATCGGTGTGATGAATATTCAAACCGAAATCGAAAAACGAAGAAGCCTCCCGGATCTGCCGGCCGCCAATCTTTCGGTCATCCGATTTGCGCGCGAGTTTCTGTCGAACTCGTCGGCGAGCGTGTTTTACCTCGGCAAGGAAAGGGGTTCTGTCTCAAACCGCGCAGGAGGTGGCGACCTCCGGTTCAACATACGCCGCGTTCTGGATATTGACGGACTGTGGATGCGAAGCGCGAAGACCGGAGTCGGCGGTGGCGATGCTTCGCGCCTGGGCTTCATGTTCGACTCGACCTTGAATCGCTTCTCGGCAAGTTACACCGCGCTCGGCAGGAATTTTCGCGACGACCTCGGATTCATCCCGCGCCCCGGCGTCCATATTGCAAATGCGTCTGCGGCGCGGCGGATTCGTCCGGCACTCACATACAAATGGGTTCGCGAGTACCGGGCGGAGCTGCCGTACGCGCGATTCACACGGAAGGGGTTCGGCGTTGAGACAACAACCGCGAGTCCGACCTTCAACATCGACTTTGCGGACGGCGCCAATTTCAAGCTGACCTACCGATTCAATCAGGAAGCTCTGTCCACGCCGTTTCGTATCCGTTCCGATTACTCGATTCCCGTGGGCCAATACCGGTTCGGCGACGGGAACATGGATTACTCTTCGAGCCGCGCCCGCCGGCTGTCCGTCAGTGGCGCACTCCGTTTCGGCAATTTCTGGAATGGAACAAAATCCGGATTCTCGGCCGGCGGGCGTTTCCGTTACAGCGCCAAACTGGCGTCCAGCTTGAACTACAGCCACGACAAGGTGGACCTTCCCGGAATTCGTTTCGCGACGAATCTCGTTCAGCTTCGGCTGGACACCTCGTTTTCGACCCGCATGTTCCTCAACGCGTATGTGCAGTACAACAGCGTGAATCGAGAGGTGGTCTCGAACGTCAGATTCAACGTCATTCACCATCCATTGAGCGACCTGTTCGTCGTTTTCAATGAAACCAGATCCACGGCGCACCTGGCTCCCGCGGCCCGCGCGATCATTCTCAAGCTGACGCACCTGGTGAGTTTCTAGGTTTTTGGTTCTTAATTCTTGACGATGGCCAGGATGGTTTCCCGCGGATCGACGGCAACTCTCGCAGGCTTGTTCTTCACGGCAAAGCGAAAGTAACCCTGCTCGTCGTCGACAACGACATAGCCGAGCAGTTGATCGTCGGCATAAACAGGAACGGGCATCACAAATGTGTCCGGAACGGACGATTGGCTGATCCGGCCTTCGACCGCAAACCCGCCTTTCGACTCCGGAAGGACCTTGTAGTTCATGGTGTAGACGGGTATGCCGGTTCCCCTGACCCAGTCATCGAAGAACCAATCGAGCTTCCCGTCGTTTCGAACGTCCATGGCCTTGTTCATGTACTTTTCCGCAATCCGCTTCAGATCCCACGTCGACATGTTGTTTCCATCAAACTGCGTGAGGAATTCGCGGACCATTTTCAGAAACGCGGCATCGGGATCTTTTCCATCGGACTTCATCATGGAGCGCAGCATGTGAACGATCCATGTTCCTTTGCTGTAGGTGATCTCGCTGTAACCGTCCGGAGCGGCGGTCGTGCTCAGGCGTTGCCCCAACCAGATCGGTCCGAGACTGTCGTACGTGTTTCCATCGGGTGCGTGCTCGAATAGTCGCCGTCTGCCGCTGTCCAGAATCTCACGAAGTTTTCCTTGATCCTTGTACTTGTGCTCGATGTACATCGCGCCTAAATAGTTGGCAAAGCCTTCGGGGATCCACTGGTCGTGGTACGAGTTCCATCCGATTTTGTTGCCGAACCACTGGTGCGCCAGCTCATGTGCGCGAATCAACTCGGTAAACATGAAGTCCGATTCCGAATCCAGACCCAGCTTCTGCCTCTGATCCTTCGTGAAAAACGAAAGGGTCGAAACGTAGAGCAGCGAGGGCCAGCCCTGGGAGTAATTCACCGGGAACTGCGAAACCGTAAGCTGCGAGTAAGGGTAAGGACCAAGTTCATCGACAAAAAAAGACAGAGTATCGCGAATTCCCTTCAAGACGTTTTCGCCAAGGTCTTTCGTGCTGAAGAGATTCGGTTCAGGCGAGACCGTCTGACTGTTCGGAGGCATACCTCTCCGGCCCAGCGCAGTTGCGGCGCGCATGGCCATTTCTTTTTGCATCGCGCGCCGGGCAGCAACCTCCTGGAAAACAGTTTCAACGTCGTTGTTCACACTGACCGAAACGGGTGTGGTTCCCCAGGCATCGGAAAGAATGGTGAAGTCCCCAAGGTTGAACCCGGCGACGGAAAAGTCCTTGTCGCTTTCCCACGTCGAGTGACGAATGGCCGCGTCTTCGGTTTCGCTGATTTTTCTCCCCGTTGCGACGAGCGAGTACTTTGCCGGAAAGTGAAAATCGAGATGGAACCGGGCGCGGTCGGTCGTCCCGAACGTCGGATACCAGAGGCCGCGCTCGCCGACAAAGAAAATGCCGGTTCCTTTTTTCTCGATGACGTCCCCGGCGTAGGCAAATTTCAGTGTGATGTCTTCTCCGGCCGCGGTGGTTCGTGGCAAAACCAGGACGACGGCGTTGATGCCGGTGCGGCGGATCTCCTCATCGGTCATGTTGACGTGCTGGTAGAACGGCACCGTTTCTCCCGTTCCCGTCGTCACCGAAGACACTCGCAGAAACCGTGACAGGTCCATGCTGATGACACGCTCGCCGTCACTCCGCGCTTTCGCACGGAGCGTGGTCTTCGCATCGAGTTGACCGGATGCGGTGATGGTGGCGTCCACGTCGTAGGACAGAACGTCGAGCGGGAACTTGTTTTCCTTTGCAGCGGCTTCCAGATCGCGCGATTCGCTGCGGCGATTGAAACTTGCCCAAACGTCGACGTTGAAGGCCGTTCCCTGTTCGTGGACCTTCAGGAACGCGACTTCTTCCACCATTCGAGGATCGACGACGACGTCGAACCAGCCGGAACGCTCGCCATTCAGTTCAGCGAAAAAAACGGGCTTGGGCGTACCGAGATAATCGGCGAGGATGCGATAGTTCAGAATGCCCGAACGATCCGTCAGCACCTTCTCCCACGGCAGGAACTGCGATGCATCATCGTCGACGGGGTCCTCGTGAGCGTGTTCTTCATACGCTTTCACGATTTCTTCATAGGTATCGTCGGTGAAACGAAAGAAACCGGCGCCAAACGGTTCATTCAGTACGGGCGATCCCGTGAACTTGTGCATCTGCTGTTTCTCGACCGCATCGGGAGGGATCGCCACAATCTCCCCGCTCCCGATGAACACGGCGCCCGTGACTTTGCCCATGACCGGCTCGAGAAACGCAATCGTGCCGCGTTTAAAGGAAATCGACGCGACATCGCGCCGGATCGTCACGTCACGCAAGGTGTAGATCTGCTTTTTGTCTAGACGGATTTTCAACAACTGATCTAAGATCTGGTCCGTTTCACCGGGTTCGATAGTGGAAACACTCGCAAGCACCGCAATTAAAAGGCCCAGAAGGGTACGCATAAATCGGGATTGTACATGAAACGATTCCTTGTCCCAATGTTCCTACTGGCTGTGGCAACCTCACTTCACGCGCAGGATGCCGAACGAATCGCAAAGCAAACTCGCATTGAAAAACAAAGCGCCACACTCACCGGCGATCGTGGTTTGTTCACTGTGCCTTCGGTGGAAACGCTGAACAAAGGTCAGTTTTCATTTGGAGCCGGCTGGAGCAACCTCGACCGCACTCCGAAGGATGTCGACATCAACACCTTTCCCGTATCGTTTTCGATCGGCGTCATCTCGCGCCTGACAGTGACGGGAACCTTCGAAACTCAGCGTCAGGTCAAGGTATCGAATGTCGTGCAAACCGGATTCAATCCGGAATTTCCCTATGCCGAATCCGGATTCCAGAAGGGTCCCGGCGACGCCTACCTCTCCGGAAAATATCGCGTGTGGCGGCAACCCGATAACGTCGGTGGAATGGCGATCAAGGGTTTCGTTAAATTCGGAACTGCCGATCCGAAAAAGGGCCTCGGCACGGGGCAGACCGATGGAGGTATCGACCTGATATTCACGTCGGCGATGCCGTGGAAGTTCCATGATTTCCTGCTCCACTCGACGATGGGATTCACGGCGACCCGCGACGGCAAGGATCCACGCCCGATCAAGCTGAAGGACCAGCTTCGAAGCGGACTGGGCCTGGTGTTTCCATCGACGCATCCCATTCAGGGGATCTTCGAGTACGTCACCAGCACCGCCGTCGGCGCAAGTTCGCCAAACGCGGCAAGCGTCACGGTCATTAACCCTTCCGATGTGAGGGGAGGCCTTCGCGTGCTTCTGCTGGACCGCGGTCTGACGTTTAGCGCGGGGTATACGATCAACACGAAGTTCGACCGGAAGTTCCCGAATAACCGCCAGCGGACCGGCCTGGTGGTTGGGTTGAGCTATACAAAACCGGTCAAGTCCGTAGGCAACAACCACTATCCGGTTCTGGCTCTCGAAGCCGATAACACGGAAATCCCGGCCGACGGATCCGCATCGATCGTCGCCACCGGCTTCGACGCGGACAATGACTCACTGACCTACTCCTGGACGTCGACGGGAGGGAAGGTCGAAGGGACCGGAGATAAGGTCATGTTCCGGGCGGCCGGCCTGACACCGGGTAAATACACCGTCCGCGCGACCGCAGCCGATGGAAAGGGCGGGATCGCGACCTCCGAGCTTGAGATAACGGTCAGACAGTAGCGGCCGGCTTCACTCCGGAATCGACATGGGCGGCGTACCAGTCGACGGTGCGCCGCAATCCTTCCAGAAAACTCACCCTGGGCTGGTAGTTCAATTTCGTCTTCGCCTTGCTGATTTCCGCCTGCGAATGCTTGATGTCGCCGGCTCGAGGCTCTTCGTGGATCGGCTCGATTTTCTTTCCAAGGATCTCGTTGATGCCAGCCAACATCTCGTTGACCGTGATGCGATCGCCGCACGCGATATTGAACACCTCGCCGCCGGCACCCGGAGCGGCGCACGCAAGAAGGTTCGCTTCGACGACGTTCTGAACGAAGGTGAAGTCGCGCGACTGAAGGCCATCGCCATAGATCACGGGCCGCCGGTTTTGTAGAACCGCCGGAATGAACTTCGCAAGTACTCCGCTGTATTGTGAGCCGGCATCCTGGCGCGGGCCAAAGACATTGAAGTAGCGAAGCGCAACGGTCTCGAGTCCGTAGGCTTTCGTGAACACCTGTCCATACATCTCGCCGAAAAGTTTCTGCGCGCCATAAGGCGAGAGTGGATTGGGCATCATCTCTTCATGCTTCGGAAGCGTCGGGCTGTCCCCATACAACGAAGACGACGAGGCATAGACCACGCGCTTGACACCCGCGTCGCGAGCCGCGATCAGGACATTCAAGGTTCCGTTCACGTTGGCATTGTGGGAAGTCCGGGGATCGATGATGGACTTGGGAACCGATGGAATAGCTGCCTGGTGAATCACGTAGTCCACGCCGGCAAAGATGCTGACCAGATTGTCCGACAAACTGATGTCGGCATTGATGACTTCGACGTCACGTCCAAACGAATCGAGGTTTTCGCATTTTCCGGTGGAAAAATTATCGATGATCTTCACGTTTTGGCTGCGGCGAACAAGTTCTTCGACGATATGCGATCCGATGAACCCCGCTCCACCCGTCACGACGTAATTAGGCATTCCCTGTTGTCTCCCGGATAAAAACTAACGAGGCTGCGCTTCAGACCGATGTGGTGCTCTATCCGCGATTGCCCTATGTCGGTCTGAAGCGCAGCCTCGTTAGTTAAATTCGACACATTCACTACAGATTCTTTTCTTCTTCAAGACTCCCTAGAGCAGGTTTATTACCGAGTCTTGCGGCAGGCAGACTATAAGCCGAGTTCTGTACTCCGTCTCTTGCGAAACGAAGCGGCGATCATTCATCTGGGCTCCGGGTTTCCCCGAAGCTCGAGCGGCCTACCCGGAAACTGGACGGGCCGTCCGTCGTTTCCCTATTTGGCCTTGCTCCGTGTGGGGTTTGCCAAGCCGGCCCGTTACCGGACCGCTGGTGCGCTCTTACCGCACCTTTTCACCCTTACCCCGGATCTGGAAAATCGGGGCGGTATATTTTCTGTGGCACTTTCCGTCCCTTACGGGCCATCGAGTTACGAAGCACACTGCCCTGTGGAGCTCGGACTTTCCTCTCTCTTTTCAGAAAGCGATCACCCGTCTGCCTGCCGTTTCAGAGGGTATCATCTTATGCGCGAAAGGAAATCCTGCAACTCTGCCGGGAGCGGGGATTGGAATTGGAGTTCCACTCCGGTCCTGGGATGAGTAAACCGAAGATACTTCGCGTGGAGGAAGTACCGGCCCAGGCTGCCGTACTTCCGGACGAAGGCCTTTTGGGCTTTCTCTCCGTACACATCATCGCCGACCACGGGGTGGCCCATCGCGCTCAGATGAACTCGAATTTGATGAGTGCGACCCGTCCTGATCCCGACGTCCAGAAGAGAAAACGCGCGAAAACCCTCGATCAACCGGTACTCGGTGTAGGCCTGACGACCCTGGCCGGCACGCGCCGCCATCCGGGTTCGAATCGAAGGATGCCGCGAAATGGGTGTCTGCAGCGTACCCGATGGTCGTGCGACTTTCCCGTGCACCAGAGCGGTGTACCTCTTCTCCACGGCTCGATCCTGAAACGCCCGGCCGAGCAACGCGTGGGCGGGATTGTTTTTTGCCACAATGAGAAGCCCGGAAGTCCGTTTATCAATCCGATGAACAATTCCCGGACGAGCTTCGCCGCCAAAGTCCGAGAGCTTCTGAAAGTGATAGAGGAGCGCGTGAACGATCGTACCGCTTTGGATTCCGGCGCCGGGATGGACCACGAGGCCTGCCGGCTTTTCGATGACGGCCAGATCCTCATCCTCAAAGTAGATTTGGAGCGGGATTTGCTCTGGTGTGAGAGTAACCGGTTCGGAGGTATTCAGTTCGATCTCAACCGTTTCATCTCCTCGAATACGGTACCCGGCTTTTTCGAGCCGGCCGTTAATGTGGACCGATCCCGACCGGTTGAGGTGTTGAATCTGAGATCGAGTGACGGACTCCAGATGCCGCGAGAGAAACTGGTCGAGGCGCAACCCTTTGTCGTCAGGTCCGGGCGTGAGTTTCATTACGCACGATCTCGATGGCGAGAAGGACGACTCCGGTAGAAATCGCGGAATCGGCAACGTTGAATGACGGCCAGTGGTAGCTGCGGTAATAGAACTCCAGGAAGTCGATCACGTAGCCATAGCTGACCCGGTCGTAAAGATTGCCCAGCGCGCCGCCGAGAATAGAGGCAAGGGCGACCTGCAGCAACCGGTCGCCTGCCGGACTCCGGAGGCTGTACACGACCACAACGACGGCCGCCACCGCCGTAAAGAGGGAGAGGAGCATGGCTTTTGTGGGTGAACTGATCGATGAAAAAATTCCAAAGGCCACGCCGGTATTTGTTACATACGTAATGTTAAAGAAATCGTCTATTACCGAAATCGATTCATTCAGGGAGAATCGGGACTGAATGATGGACTTGGTCCAGCGGTCGAGGCAGAGCGTGACGAGCATCAGAATCAGGTAAGGGTAACGCGCGTGGAATTTCGATGCCATCGGTTCAGAATTATAGAGGATTTGCCCTTAGCTCCCGGCAAATATGGTAGTCTTATGGAGCTATTTCAACTGAGGTCAGACAAAGGGCATGAAACCTAAACAAAACAACGAGCCAGGCGAAAGTGTATTCGTAACCGGAACTTCGATTTCCGACGGCGAATCGTGGTTTTCCTCGCTCGTCAGCCAACTGCGTGAAATGCGGGATGAGCGGAGGAACCCTCAAGCCCGGGTTGAAATAACTGCAGAGAAAGACATGTCGGCGCTCAGCAAGCTTGTGGAGCAGCCTTCCGCATACACCTCACTGGCGTCCGGTCTGCGAGAACTCATTCAGGACACGCTGCATCCGCGCAAAATTGAAACGACCGCCACCCCGGTGGAAGTCGACGAGATCTGGTCGAAAGACAAGAACGCGGGACTTTCCGGTCTCCTCTCGGTGGGAGTTCATGCCGGCATCGTCATCCTGGCCCTGATTCCCTGGGCAACGTCTTCAAAAACGCCAATTGCGACAGCCACCAACGTGATGCTGGTCCAGCCGGAGTCCCTCGTTCTGAACCTCCCGAAACTGGACACGTCCTCGGGCGGCGGCGGCGGCGGCGGAAAGCACCAACTCACTCCGCCGTCCCTTGGAAAACTTCCTCGTCCGGCAGACAAACAATTCGTTCCGCCGGATCCGGAACCGCCGAAGAATCCGGATCCCACGCTGATCGTTGAACCGACAGTCGTCGCACCGCAGTTGGCACAGTTGCCGAGTTTGAACCTGCTGAACATCGGCGATCCCCAGGGGATTCCCGGACCGCCGTCCTCAGGATCGGGCAGCGGCGGCGGCATTGGTAACGGAACCGGGCGCGGGGTTGGTTCGGGAAGCGGACCGGGTGTCGGGCCTGGCGAAGGCGGAGGATACGGCGGCGGTATCTTCAGAGTTGGTGGAGGCGTGAGCGCTCCTTCGATCATTCACAAGGTCGATCCGCAGTATTCCGAGGAAGCACGCAAAGCCCGGTACCAGGGCACGGTCGTCCTTGAAGCCATCGTCCAGAAAGACGGATCCGTTCAGATCGTTCGAGTGGTGCGGAGTCTCGGATTCGGCCTCGATGAAAAGGCGATCGAAGCGCTGCGTCAGTGGAAATTCAGCCCGGCGAAACAGAACGGTGTGCCGGTGCCTGTCGCCTTGAATATCGAAGTGAATTTCAACCTGCGATAACCTCCGGAAGAATCGAACGGCGGTGATCTGCCGCCGCTACAGGAACGATCGAATGTAGCGGCGGCAGATCACCGCCGTTCCGCATTTATCTGTGCTAACTTTACCCTCATGAGAGACGTCGTCATTATCAGTGGAGTGCGAACTCCCATTGGAAAATTCCAGGGTACTTTGAAATCCATCACGGCGACACAGCTTGGCGCGATCGCCGTCAAAGCCGCTGTCGAACGGGCCGGGCTGGATCCGGCGCTCGTCGATGAAGTGATCATGGGCAACGTGGTGTCGGCCGGACTCGGACAAAATCCGGCACGCCAGGCTGCGCTTCGGGGCGGACTCCCGCCGGATGTCGCCGCAATGACCATTAATAAGGTCTGCGGATCCGGGTTGAAGTCGGTTGGGCTGGCCGCGCAGGGAATCCAGACCGGAGATTCCGAAATCGTCATTGCAGGCGGAATGGAGAGCATGAGCAATGCGCCTTACCTGCTGCCGAACGCTCGAGACGGATACCGTCTCGGTAATGGAGCCCTGATCGACTCGATGGTTCACGACGGGCTGTGGGACGCATACGAAAACTTCCATATGGGCAATACCGGCGAGATCGTCGCGGACAAATACAAAGTGTCGCGCGAGCGCCAGGACGAGTTCGCGTTGAGCAGCCATCGAAAAGCCGTTGCCGCCATAAAGGCCGGAAAATTCAACGATGAAATCACCGGGGTTCCGATACCGCAGAAAAAAGGAGATCCCCTGATCTTCGATACCGACGAATCGCCCCGGCCCGACGCTTCAATCGAAACGCTGCGCGCACTCAAGCCGGCATTCAAGAAAGACGGCACTGTAACGGCGGGTAACGCGCCCGGAGTCAACGATGGAGCGGCAGCGCTGGTGGTGACGTCCGCCGAGCGGGCAAACACCCTCGGCAGGACCCCGATCGCGCGGATTGCGGGACAGGCGGTCAGCGGAATTGAGCCCGCGTTGGTGATGATGGCTCCGGTGAAAGCGGTCCGGAAGCTTGTCGCAAAGATCGGCTGGAACCTGAGCGATGTGGACCTCGTAGAACTCAATGAGGCGTTCTCAGTGCAGGCGATTGCGGTGATGGAACAACTGGAACTGGATCCGGAACGAGTCAATGTCAACGGAGGAGCCGTCGCGCTCGGACACCCGATTGGCGCCAGCGGAGCACGCGTTCTGGTGACGCTGCTCCATGAAATGACGCGGCGGAACGCGAAGCGTGGAATTGCAACGCTCTGTCTCGGCGGTGGAAATGCAGTGGCCCTTGCGGTGGAACGATGAAAACAATAGGCGTGATCGGCGGCGGGACGATGGGCAATGGAATCGTCCATGTTGCGGCAAAAGCAGGCTTTAATGTCATTCTGCTCGATATTGAGCAGCGGTTTATCGACCGTGCGCTGAGCACGATCGCGAAGAATCTGGAACGGGAAGTCGCGAAAAACAAGATCACGGAGTCCGACAAATCCGCGGCTTTTTCGCGGATCACCGGAACGACAGGCAACGCCGCAATGGCAGACGCGGATTTCATCGTTGAAGCGGTCGTCGAAAATTTCGATTTGAAGTCGAAAATTTTTGCGGCAATGGATGAAATCGCAAGACCCGGCGTGATACTGGCGTCCAACACATCCTCGATTTCAATCACGAAGATCGCATCGAGAACGAAGCGCGCCGGCAAAGTCATCGGCATGCATTTCATGAATCCGGTTCCCGTGATGACGCTGGTCGAGATCGTGCGCGGGTTGGCCACTTCGGACGAGACCTATCAAACGACGAAGGAACTTGCCGAAAAAATGGGCAAGACTGCCGTCGAAGTGAATGACTATCCGGGATTCGTTTCGAACCGCGTCCTGATGCCGATGATCAACGAAGCAATCTTCTGCGTGATGGAAGGCGTGGGAACCCCCGAAGCAATCGACCAGGTCATGAAGCTCGGCATGAATCATCCTCTGGGTCCCCTGGCACTCGCCGACCTGATCGGCCTGGATGTCTGCCTCGACATCATGAAGGTGCTCCACGAAGGGCTCGGAGACTCGAAGTACCGGGCGTGCCCCCTGCTCATCAAGATGGTGGATGCAGGATATCTGGGAAGAAAGTCGGGGCGAGGGTTTTATCACTACTGATGGGACCCGTTTTGTCCGTCCAAGTAGGAAGCTGTATCTATGATTCATTGTCAGAACTGTACGACTCGTAACTCTTTGAATCGGGAATTCTGCTGGAAGTGCGGAGCCAGGTTGCTGGTGCCTTCCGGACCGGCTCCGTTCGACGCCGGACTCCCGTTCATGGAGGAACACGTTCTCGAGCGAATCAGCGCTTTGGAGTATTCCATCAACACGTTGACGAAACGTGTCGATTCCATGATGGAAACCATCGAGCGCGTTGCGGCCTCGAACTTCATCGACCACACGATGATCGAAACGCTGACGGATTCGCTGGAATCCGCCGGTATCGATCTCGCCAATCTGGAGTCCGAATGGCGGAAACGCATCGATTCGCGGATCCTCGAAACGGAAGAAGTCGACCGGCTCAGTGCGCGCATGCAGCGCATCATGGAGAGTTACAAAGGCTCGGATCGTCAACAGTTCAGCTTGTGGATCGAAAAATCATATGACCTGCTGGTCGCGGACCGCGCGCCTGAGAGCATCCACTTTCTAAAGACGGCGTTGGAGCACGATGCTGCCAACCACGAATTAGGTTTGTTGTTAGCGGAGGTTTGTTTCCAGAACAAAGAGTATGTGACCGCGATCGATTATCTGCGGCGCGTGCTCGACGCCAGGCCGGCCCATTTCGAAGCCATGTTTCTGATGGGCCTGGTGCAGCAACGGAAAGGCGACCTTCACGAAGCGCAGACCCGGCTTGAGAATGCCGTCGGACTCAAGAGTGATTCCTCCGCAGCGCATGCGTCGCTCGGTTCTCTGTTCGCCGAAGTCGGCAACAGGAAAAAGGCCCTGAAACATCTCGCCACCGCCCTCAAGCTGAAGCCGAGCGCCCCGGTGCACTTTCTCCTGGGCGCCGTTTATTACGATTCCGGTCAGCACAAGCGTGCGATCGGTCATCTTCGGAAGGCGACGGAATTGGACCCTGATTTCGACGAAGCTTTCTATCAGCTTGGCCTTCTCTGCCTCGAGATGAACTGGCTCAAGAAAGCCCAGGAATGTTTCAAGACGGCTCAAGCCCTCAATCCGAAGGAAGGCCGCTACCGCAAACGCGTGCGCAGCTTTTCCGAGGAAGCAACCGGCCCCGACCAGCTCAACGGACTCATCCGCGAAGAACTGCGCCTGGTGAAGTATCCGGCGCCGCCCAAGCGGACCAAGTAGCCGCCGGCTCGACCGGCGTTTCCACAATTCAAGGGGTGAACAATGGCTGAAGAACGTACTGAAAAGACGCGTGCGCTTGACCTTGCCGTCTCGCAAATCGAAAAACAATTTGGAAAAGGATCCATCATGCGGATGGGCGGCGTGGATCCTAACGCCGTCATGGACGCCGTGCCCTCCGGATCGCTCGGTCTTGACGCCGCGCTCGGCGTCGTCGGCTATCCTCGGGGCCGCGTGATCGAGATCTTCGGACCGGAATCCAGCGGTAAAACGACGCTTTCCATTCACGCGATCGCCGAAGCGCAGAAGCTTGGCGGAACCGCCGCCTTCATCGACGCCGAACACGCGCTCGATGCGAACTATGCGCGAAAACTGGGCGTCGACATCGACAACCTGCTCGTCTCGCAGCCCGACAGCGGCGAACAGGCTCTGGAAATCGCCGAAGTCCTTATTCGCAGCGGCGCGGTCGACATCGTGGTGATCGACTCGGTCGCGGCTCTCGTCCCCCGCGCCGAACTCGAAGGTGAAATGGGTGACGCGCAGATGGGATTGCAGGCCCGGCTGATGTCGCAGGCGCTGCGCAAGCTCACCGGCATCGTTTCCAAATCGAAGACGTGCCTCATCTTCATCAACCAGATCCGCGAAAAGATCGGGGTCATGTTCGGCAATCCCGAAACCACCACCGGCGGCCGCGCGCTGAAGTTCTACGCTTCGGTCCGCGTCGACGTCCGGCGCATCGCGTCCATCAAGGACGGCGATGAAGTGGTCGGCAGCCGCACGAAAGCCAAGATCGTGAAGAACAAGGTTGCCCCACCGTTCCGGGAGGCCGAGTTCGACATCATGTACGGCGAAGGCATTTCGCGCGAAGGCGAAGTGCTCGACATGGCGGTGGACAAAAACGTCGTCGACAAGAGCGGCGCCTGGTTCTCCTTCCAGGGCGAACGCCTCGGCCAGGGTCGTGAAAACGCGCGCCAGTTCCTGAAAGAGAACCATGACTATCGCGGCCGCATCGAACTCGCGCTCCGCGAGATCATGGGCATGGCCGTCCCCACCATTCCTCCGGCTGCCGCCGCCGAGACCGCCGCAAGCGGAAACGGCAAGCGCCGATAACTTCAAAGGCCTGCGGCATCACTCCGCCGCAGGCCTTTTCGACACACCCGGCCAGGCAGGTCAGACCTGGATTATTCGACCAGACAAAAGACACTTCGGAGGTTCTGCGAAAGAACGGATGGATGCAGGAACTCTATCGGCCGTGAATCAACAGCTTCACGCCGCCCTCGAACGTCACCTCGACCTTGGTGCCGTCTTTGACAGCCGTCGCCACGCCGACACCGAAACTGGGATGATCCAGAATGTCGCCGGGCTCGTACTTGTCTTTGGTCGAATAGCGCTTCGCATGCGCCATATCCTTCCCGTTCAAAAGCGTCTGGTATTTGGTCGGCCGTGGCTTCCCCGATCGCGCGGAAGTGCCTGGCTTGTTCGGTTTGTATGAGTGTTGTGCCTGGCACGTGTTGCAGTGAACTCGGGCCGGTTTGTCACCGACCATGGCTTCGATGGTGTGAGCCAAAATGAGTTTGCATGTGCCGCACCAACTATCGACGGTCCCGCCTGGTTTCAACATAGGTACAACAAGGATAACCCATTCACCGCTGTTTCGTACGAGTACATAAGGATTGTTCGAAACCATCGATCTGGTCCAGAATGCCGCATCAAAAATGTTCGGAAGGTGGGTGTGACCTGATGAAAAAGAAAAAGACGATCCGTATTGACGAAAGCAGACGCCGGTTCATGGCTTACTTCTCGAGCATCGGGCTCGCCGGAACGCTGGTGCCGGGAATCCTGTGGGGCAAGATGCAGGACGCCGGCGCCCAACAGATCACGCTGGAAATGTTATCGACCTCGCTGAAGATCGGTGGAGTGGAGTTCACCGAAGACGAACGAAAGCAGATGGTCAACACCGCCAACCAGAACCTGACCCGCGCGTTGTCTGTGCGCGCATTCCACATCCCGAATGACGTTTCCCCGCCTTTTCACATCAACGCGATTGTTCCGGGCGTCGTCGTGAACCGGATTCCGCAGCCCTTCGAACTGGGCAAAGTGTCTGGCTTGAAAGTCCCCGGAAACCTGGAAGACGTTGCGTTCTGGCCGGTCCGGCACCTTTCGGAGTTACTGCGGACCAAACAGGTTTCGTCTGTCGAGTTGACCAGGATGTATCTGGACAGGCTTCACCGGTACAACGGACAACTGCTGAACACCGTTACGTTCCTGGACGAACTCGCCATGAGCCAGGCGAAGACCGCGGACGCCGCGCTGGCCGCCGGACGGATGAAGAGTCCCCTGCATGGAATTCCGTGGGGCTGCAAGGACATCATCGCAGTGAAGGGATACAAGACCACGTGGGGCTCCGGCGCTTATAAGGATCAGGTCTTCGATTACGACGCCAGCATCGTCGAAATCCTTCGCGAAAGCGGGGCCGTGCTGATCGCCAAACTCACCTCCGGCGAACTGGCGCAGGGGGCAAACTGGTTTGGCGGCATGACGCGCAATCCATGGAACTACGGGAGCGCAAGCGGATCATCGGCCGGACCAGGCTCGGCAACAGCGGCCGGCTGCGTCGGCTTTTCGATCGGCACGGAGACGCAGGGCTCGATCCTCAGCCCCTCAGGAACCAATGGCGTCACGGGCCTGCGTCCGACCTTCGGACGCATCAGCCGCCATGGCGCCATGACGCTCGGATGGACCTATGACCGTCTCGGCCCGATGTGCCGGTACGCCGAAGACTGCGCGATGGTGATGTCCGTGGTTGCCAGGCCGGATGGACGCGACATGAGCGTTTCCGACATCCCCTTCAACTGGAATCCCGCAAAAATGGATCTCAAGAAAATCCGGATCGGCGTCACCGGACTCGACAGTCCACAGAAAAATCCGAACGCCCAAAAACTGATGGATGTTCTCAAGGGACTGGGCGCGACGCTCATCCCTCTGGCGATTCCGCCCGATAACCTGCCTCAGGTCGCCGAAGGATTCACTTATGAACAGGGCGCCTTTTTCGACGAGTTGGTGCGCAGCGGCGGCGTCGCGAAAATGACGAATCCGGGCCGTGGGGACGGGTTCAAAGCGGCGCGGATCATGAGCGTTGTCGATTATCTGCAGAGCCAGCGTATTCGAATGATGATGATGATGCACCTGGCCAAGGCGACAGCCGGCGTCGACGTCTATTTCTCGGCAGCGGGAGGCGCCGGCGGCCAGCGTGGAGGCGGCGGACGCGGCGCTGGGGCACCCGACGCGCCCGCTGCTGCTCGGGGCGGCGCTCGCGGTGGCGGAGGCGCGGCCGGCGGCGGAACGGGCAACACCAATTCCGCAGGCTATCCGGGCGTCAACGTCGTGACCTCGTTCAGCGAACCGGCGGAGGGAGCGCCGGCAGGCACACCGCAAAGTGTGGTTCTGTACGGCCCGCCATTCAAGGAGACCGAAATCCTCTTCGTGGCGAAGTCCTTCCAGGACGTCGCGCAACTCCATACGAAAAAACCCGTCCTGAAATCCGGTGTCAGTGGTGCCTGACACCGAATTTGTCTTATCTGGATGGGGGCAGCGGCTCTCCGTATTTCGAAAACAGTTTCATCAAACCGGCCGGCGTCTGGTTTGTCTTTCCGCTGAACAGAACAAACTGCGTCTTGTAGCCACCCGCATCCGCAAAATGCGCAAAATACATGGGAACGGCGGACGCCGGCGAAAGTTCGTCGGCGGGCGCGGTCGTGGTGATCAGCAAATCACCGCGCTCGTTATAGCGGGCCCGAAGGCCGATGACCGACACCTCCTGCGATGCCTGCATACGAACAACGCTTTGAAGGGCTTTCGGCAACGCCTCGAAACCGGCAATTTCATTCAGGAAAACGGCGACCTGCGCACTTGCGGCAAGGGTGAACGATCCCACACCATACGCAAATGCGCCCTCAGGGCCGATGGAAAGCGTGATTGTCACAGGACTCGACGTGGTGTTGGCGATCGCAAGACCGGTTTGAATCGAACCCGGTCCGTGCCCGGCGAAATCACCGGAGGCCTCGGCATAAAGCCGGAAGCCGCGCGAGGGAGCGACGGACGGAACACCGGCCTCGCTCACCGTGACACCGTTCGTGCGGTACGAGAATACCGCCGTCGCTGAAGGGGATGAAGAGGCGCCGGAAGGAATAATGCGCGCCGTTCCGACCGTCACTGCGGATGCCGAAGCCCCCGAGGCGTCCACCGTTTGGGAAGCACGTGGCGGAATCGAATAGGAGATGCGGCCGGCATCGTTTCCGTTCGTCCGCGTGAATTGCACAACGCCGGCCAGCGTGGTTTCGGTGGGATTCACAAGCGCCACCTGCGTTTTCCATCCGCCTCCCGACGCGAAATGAGGAATCCAGATCGTTCCGGATTCTGGCGAAGCGTCCAGGTCGGCGACGGGAAGAGTCGTGATCAGGAACTCCCCTCTTTCATTTGTGAATCCGCGCAGAGCGGTAACCGCAACGGGCACCGAAGAAACAAACGTAAAACTTCCCTTCACGGCTGATCCGCCATTGAACGGCGCCTGATTGAGAAACGCCGTAAACTGCTCATTTCCCGCGATGGTGAAACTTCCATTGCGGAAATCGCCCGTCGCATCCGTGAAGTAGAAACGGATGACCGCGGCCTCCACGTTCGGATTCGCAACGGCAAGTCCGGTGTTTACGGGTCCGTTGACCTCGGCATAAATCCTTCCGGACCGGAGCGCTGCAGCCGCGGGCACGCTGGCTTCGGAGACGAGAACGCCCTTTTCGCGAAAACCAAAAATCGCCATTCCGGCGGGGGATGTCGTTCCACCTGTGGGTTGAATGGTGGCATAACCGGTCGAAAGCGCGGCGCCGTTTCCGGAGGTTTCGGAAGAAACGGCTCCGGCATTCGCAATCGAAAACGATGACGAGTATGTCGCCGGGAGTCTGCGAATGGCGCTATTCAAGGTATCGGCGATGTATAGAATCCCTCCGGGATCGAAGATGACTCCGGAGGGAGCATTCAATGCTGCGAACACGCCCTGTCCGGAGTCTCCCGAATAGCCGGCGGCTCCCGTACCGGCGACCGTCGTGATCAAGCCGGTCGGACTGACTCGGCGGACCTTGTTATTGCCGGAGTCCGCAATGTAGATGTTGCCGCCGGAGTCGACGGCCAGCCCCATTGGCGCCGATATTCGCACGACTGCCGCCTGTCCGTCTCCCGTGAACCCCGCGATGCCTTCACCGGCAATCGTCAGGATGGTTCCGTCCGCCATCAGTCTCCGAACGCGGTGATTCTGAGTATCCGAAATCAACAGCAGGCCATTGGCTTCGATCGCCAGACCAGCCGGGGCGTTGAGCGAGATCGACGTGGCCGCTCCATCGCCGCGGATCGTGGTCAGACCATTGCCGGCGACAGTGTTGATCGCGCCGTTGGGCGTGACGCTTCGGACGCGATGGTTTCCGGTATCCGCGATGAACAGGTTTCCATTCCTGTCGACGACGACTGCCTGCGGCGAAAGCAGGGACGCCGATCGCGCCGCGCCGGCTCCGGCGCCATCGCCGCTGAATCCACCGGCACCGTTCCCGACGATGGTGGTGACCATCCCGCCGGCGCCGATCCGCCGGATGCAGTTGTTTCCCGAGTCCGCCACGTAGAGGTTGCCGCTGCCGTCGAACGCCAGTCCGGCCGGTGACGCAAACAGCGCCTGCCGGGCAGGCCCGCTGTCCCCGCTGTAACCTGAGGCGGCAGAGCCCGCAAATACAGCGACGGCCCCATTGGGCGCCACTCTGAAAATGGTGTTGCTGCCGGCCCCCGTCATGTACAGATTGCCCAAACCGTCCTGCGCGATATTCTGCGGCCGGAAATCGCTGCCGGTGACCGAACCGCCGCCGGCGGCCGTGAAGATGGCGCCGGCGGGCGTGATCCTGCGGATACGACCGTTAATCGAATCGGCGATGTACGCAACGCCCCGCCGATCCACCGAAACCGCGGCCGGACTTCTGAGCAGCGCTTTCGCGGCTGGTCCGCTGTCGCCGTAATAATCGCCGACGCCGGTTCCGGCCAGTGTGCTGATCAGTCCATTTGCCGCCACTTTGCGAACGGCGTGATTCGCAGTGTCGGCAATGAAAACATTTCCGGAGCCATCCACAGCGACGCCTCTGGGTTGATTCAGGTCCGCCACGATGGCGGGGTCACCATCGCCGCGAAACCCGGCGATGCCCGTGCCCGCAACCGTAGTGATGATCCCGTCAGTCCTGACCACGCGAATCCGATGATTCATCGAATCGGCTATATAGACATTTCCCTGCGCATCCGTGGCCAATCCTTCAAGACCGGAAAACGACGCTTCAACGGCAGGCCCCCCATCGCCCGAGAATCCCGTGAAACCGGTACCCGCAAAAGTGGACAGAGTGCCGTCCGATGCGATTTTCAGGATCTTGTTGGCCACGCTGTCCGCGATATAAAGATTGTTCGCGAGATCGACCGCGAGCCCCGCCGGGCTGCTGACGGCGGTAGCGAGGGTCCTGATCGCGCCATTCGTGTCTATTTTTCGAATCCGCGAATTCCCTTTGTCGGACAAATAAATATTTCCCGCCAGATCCACCGCGAGCGCATTCGGAAAAGACAGTTGTGCCGATCGGGCGGGACCGCCGTCTCCGCTGAAGCCCGTTGTGCTTCCCGCAACGACGAAGATTTCGCCGCTGTCAAGGACGCGGTAAACCCGGTGATGTTCCGGTGTCGCGAAATAGAACCCTCCACGGGCGTCCGTCGAAGCGGCGACCGTGGATGGAATCCCGATAGAAAAGGTTATTGCGGCTCCGCCGTTGTAAAAGAAGCCCGCTGAATTGATGTGTGTGGAAATCAGGCCGATTCCATTGGGGACGATCGGGGATTGACCGAGGCTGCTCTGGGTTGCGCTCAGCATGATCGAAAGGATCATGCCCGCTCGAAGGTAAACGTTCAAATGACACTCCGTTCATGGTTTTTCCGTCAAACGTCCAGAATTCTTACACGAAGACATTTACTTCGGGGCCCGCTTTTTTGCGTCAAACTGCTAAGCAGCCCGTGGCAGAAGTGGGTCAGATACCTCGGCGCCCATTTTCACAATTCGGGGTCAAGACCCAAAGAACTGATAAAGCAAGGGTGTGACCCCACCGAAAATGGGCGCCGATGTCTGACCCAGAATTACCATCTTCTGCCACGGGCTGTTAAGGTAACGACATGTCAAGGACCACGAGGAAAATGTCCCGCTTACTGTGTCTCGCGGCTGCGTTCTGGTGTTCGACGATCATTCAGGCGCAGCGCGAACAACAGATATCGCCGCCTGCGGACACACAGCAGTATGGCCGGCGATTCTTCGTTCAGTTGCGTGGAGTCTTCGGCCGGTTCCGTGATGCGGATCTTCAACGAGCGTTTGAGACAGCT
>JAHFTY010000255.1 GCA_023265365.1 Acidobacteriota bacterium | reverse complement strand
CGATTCGGCGGTTCCTGGATGACCGATGCCTGGGAAGCGGACTACAAGTACATGGGCGGCGTGCAGCGTCTGACGAACATCCGGCTTTCTCCCGAGCCCCATCCTCAACCGATCATGTCGGCGGACCTCTTTAAGTATCCTTATATTTACGCTGTCGAAGTCGGGCAAATGAATCTCAGCCAGCCCGAAGCGGACCGCATCCGGGAGTATCTGTTGCGGGGAGGCTTCTTTCACTGCGACGACTTCTGGGGGTTGGGTGAGCTGAACAATTTTCTGTTCCAAATGCGGAAGGTCTTTCCGGATCGCCAGGCCGAAAACCTGCCGCTCCGGCACGAGATCTTTCATACGTTCTACGACATCGACAGAATCGAACAGGTTCCGAACATCAACAATGGCATTAATTACACGCGAACGGGCGGCAGATACCCGACTTACGAACGGTCGGACGACACCGAGCCGCGCGTTTTGGGGATTTCCGACGATACCGGACGCTTGATGGTCCTGATTACGTACAACTCCGATCTGGGCGACGCCTGGGAATGGATGGATCACCCTGAGTACCCTGCGCGTTTCACAGGCTACGCCTACCGCCTGGGCATGAATTCCATCGTCTACGCAATGTCCCACTGAAGAGGCAACGGTTTCCTGATTGATCAGTCCAAGAAGCATTTATAAATGAGCGTTTTCGACTTCTTATTTAAGTACAAGCCTGTCGTTTACGAGAAGGGCCACCTGGCATTCCAGCTTCTCGCGTCCCCCTGGCTCTACATTCCCTTCCTGCTTGCCGCCATCGCGGGCGCCTGGTACGCGTACCGCACCGTCAATCGCGAGAAGTGGAGCGCCGGCATGGTCGCCCTGCGCGCCGCGACGTTCGCCATCCTGCTTTTCATCTTTCTTCGGCCCGTGCTGAATATCTCGACCGTGCTTCCCCAGGACAGCTACCTTGCGGTGGTGATCGACAACTCCGAAAGCATGACCATCCGCGAAGACGGAAAAGAGTCGCGCGCCGAGCAGTTGCAGAAACAGTTCGAGGCGACCACCTTCTTCAAGCGGTTGAACGACAAGTTCCGCGTCCGCACCTATCGTTTCGATAAGGAAGCCGAGCGTATCGACGATCCGGGCCGCCTGACGTTTGCGGGGAAACGCACGAAGCTGGAATCGGCCACCGATCTTTTGACGCAGGAACTCAGCTCGGTACCGTTGTCGGGAGTGGTGCTGATCACCGATGGCGTGGACAACGCGTCGCAGCAATGGACCGAATCGCTCGCGAAACTCGAGACACGCAAGATCCCCTTCTACACGGTCGGAGTCGGCAGCGACCGCATCGCGCAGGATGCCGAGATCGTGAAGATCTCCGCACCCCGCGACATGCTGAAGGAATCCACGGCCGTCGTCGATGTCTCGCTTCGCAGCCGCGGTTTCGCCGGCCGTAAAGCGATTCTTCAGGTCCGTGAGAACGACACCCTTCTGAAAACAGAAGAAGTCACGCTTCCCGCCGATGGCGAGATCACCGAAAAAACCATCGACCTGCCGACGAAGAACGAGGGCTCGCGCCTGTTCTCTTTTTCGATCCAGGCCCAGGGCGATCGCATCGAGCAGAACAACACTCTGGATTCGCTCATCCGCATCAACAACGATCACCCGCAGATTCTCTACATCGAGGGCGAGCCCCGCTGGGAATTCAAATTCCTGCGGCGCGCCATGCAGGACGATCCCAATATCAAGCTGATCACGCTGCTGCGGTCGTCACAGAACAAGTTTTACCGCCAGGGCATCGACAACGAACAGATGCTGGCGGAAGGTTTTCCGAAGAAACGCGACGAGCTGTTCGGTTACAAGGGCCTCATTTTCGGCAGCATCGAGTCCACGTTCTTTTCGCAGGACCAGCTCAATATGGTCGTGGACTTCGTCAGCAGCCGCGGCGGCGGCTTCATGATGCTCGGCGGACGCAATTCGTTTGCGGGCGGACGATACCAGAACAGTCCGATTGCGGACATTCTGCCGGTGGTGATGACGGCGGATGACCGCGTTCCCGTCATCGACAAGCTGAAGATGCTCATCACCGACTACGGCAAGTCCCATCCCTTGATGAAACTCACGCCGGATGCGACGGCGAACCAGAAAATGTGGAACGACCTTCCCCCGCTGAGCGACTTCAACAAGACGCTCGAAGCGAAGGCCGGCAGCATCGTGCTGGCCAAAGGACAGGCCGAGAGCCGGAACAACGGCGATCCGGTCCTGCTTGCCTATCAACGCTACGGCCGCGGCCGTTCGATGGCATTCACTTCCGGCAGCAGCTGGCGCTGGCAGATGGAAATGGATCATGAGGACCAGACCTACGAACTCTTCTGGAAGCAGATTCTGAGGTGGCTCGTCAGTTCCTCGCCCGATCCGGTGATGCTCACGACCGACAAGGACACGTATCTGCCGGGTGAAGCCGTGAACCTGCTGGCCGAAGTCTCGGACAAGGCCTTCAGCCGGATGAACAACGCGAAGGTGACCGGCAAGATCACCGATCCGTCGGGCAATACCGAAACGATTCAATTCGACTGGACCGGCACTTCCGAAGGCCAGTACCAGACCCAGTTGAGCGCAGGCGTGGCGGGCATCTATGAGCTTCAGGTCGAGGCGACGCAGGGGACCCAGTCGCTCGGAATCCACCGGACGTCGTTTCAAGTGAAGGATCGCCCGGTTGAGTTCTACAACGCTTCGCTGGATGCGCGGCTTCTCGAGAACATCGCATCTCAAACGGGAGGCCGCTATTATCCGCTCTCGAAACTCGGCGACGTTCCCGAAGACGCCCAGTATGTGGAAGGCCAGTCGTCGTTTGTCGAGCAGAAAGAGCTCTGGGACGTTCCGATTCTGTTCATCCTCCTGTGCCTGACGCTTTCCGGCGAATGGTTCTGGAGAAAGAAGAAGAGTCTCGCATGAAGATTCGAATCATGATCGTCGCGTTTGTCCTGCTGTTCCCGATTGCCGCGCTGGCGGATTCGAGCGCGCTGATTCTCAGCAGTGTGCCTGGCGATGCGGAACACGCAGAGAAGTTCAACAAGTGGAGCGAGTCGACGAAGAAGCTGCTCGTCGAAAAATTCGGCTTCTCGCCGGACCGGGTCATCCTCCTGGCGGACAAGAAGACGGCGAAAGCCGAGGTCATCAAGGCGTTCGAGCAACTCAAGGCCGGATTGAAGCCGCTCGATAACTTCTTCCTGTTCTTTATCGGTCACGGCAGCTACGACGCGGATTACAAATTCAACATCCTGGGTCCCGATCTGACCGGTTCGGATTACAACGGCATTCTCTCGACGTTCAAGGTGGGCCGCATCGTCATCGTCAACGGCACCAGTGCGAGCGGCGCCGCGATCGAAACGATGGCGGGGAAAAACCGTGTCCTCATCACGGCCACCAAAAGCGGCCACGAAGGAAATGAAACTCTTTTTTACGAACATTTCCTGAACGCGCTGCAGGATCCCGCGGCCGACGAAGACAAGGACAAGAAAGTCTCGGTCTGGGAAGCGTTCAAGTTTGCGACCGCGTCCGTCGAACGTTTCTATAAAGACGAGGGCCGCATGGCGACGGAACACCCGCAACTATCGGACAACGGCTCCGACATGATCGACCTGAAGGCGAAGGAAGCCCCGTTGCTTGCCCGGATGACCACGTTTCAGGTGGACCGGCCCATCACCGTGTCCGATCCCAAACTGCAGGCTCTCTTGAACCAGAAACGGGAAATCGACCAGAAGATCGAGGCGCTCAAACTCAACAAGCCGGCCATGTCGCAGGAAGCCTACGACAAGGAAATGGAAGACCTGCTGATTCAACTCGCCCTCAAGAATCAGGAAATCAAGGCGGCGGAGACGAAGAAACCATGAAGGCGGCGCGCCAGGTTCGAAACGTCGTCGAAAGCCGCCCCTCGCTGCCACTCCGTGTTCTGTTGCTCTTTCCTTTCCTGTTCGCAAGCTGCGGCGCCCTGTGGCAGACGGACACGAACCGCGCGATCGAGCAGTCGCGAACAGGTGAATACAAGGCCGCGTCCGAGGCGCTGGAAAGCGCCGTGGCGGGCGGAAATTCGGAAGCGCAGGTCGTGGAAAGCCTCTTCCATTCCTGGGTCCGCCAGGGCGATTACCTGAAAGCGCGCGACAAATTCGAAGCGTGGGCGAGCGCCAGACCCAACGCCGGTCCAATCCGGCTGGCGGCGGGCCGAATCGATCGCATCACCGGCAAATACGCGGAGTCGATGGCGCACCTCAACTCGGTTCTCAATTTCGCCGGCATCGGTACCGCCGCGCAAATGGAGAAGGCCCGCCTCCTGGAAGACACCGGCAAACTCGCGGAAGCCGACGCGCTGCTCGCGAAGATCATCGATAACTACAACAACGGCCTGATCCGGGCGCCGGGCGACCTTTTTTATGTAGCCGAAGCGATGTGGGCGGCGGAGTTCTTCCACGACGCGAACGACGTCTTCAAACTCGCAACACAGGCCAATCCGCGCAATGCCGAGGCATTCGTGGCATGGGGCGATCTGCTTCTGGAGAAGTACAATCAGCCGGAAGCCATCGCCAGTTATCAGGACGCCCTGAAAATCGATCCCCGGCTGCCTGAAGCCCACCTCGGCTTGTCCAAAGCGTTCGCATTGAGCGATCCGGAGAAGGCACAGCCCGAACTCGACAAGGCGCTCGCGTCCAACAAGAACTATCCCGAAGCGGCGATGCTGCTGGCGAACCATCTGATCGACTCCGAACAGTACGACAAGGCGGAAGCCGCCATCGCGGAAGCGCAGGTCATCAATCCTCAGTCGAGCGAGGCGTTCAGTCTTCTGGCCACCATCAACTACCTTCGAGGCAACAAAGCGGAGTTCGACAGGTACGTTCAAAAGGTCCTTCAGACCAACCCCGCCTACAGCGATCTCTACTACACGCTGGCCGAAAGCTGCGTGTCGGTGCGCATGTATCAGCAGGCGGTGGATTTCGCCCTCGAGGCTCTGCGGATCAATCCGAAAGACTGGAAATCGATGAGCCTCCTGGGTGTGAACATGATGAGGCTCGGCCGCCAGCCGTTTACCGATTTCAATCTGCGCCTGGTGATCAACGGCACCAGCGTCGACATTGCCGGCAACCGGACCGCGGAGGAACTCGGCCGGGACATTCTCGAGAAATCGTTTGAAGGCGATCCGTTCAATGTGTGGACGGCCAATACGCTGACTCTTCTGGACAGCTTCGTCAACTTCGAGGAATTCGACACGCCGAACTTCCACGTGAAGTTGCATAAAAAGGAATCGGCCGCTCTTCGGCCCTACGTCACTGAACTGCTCGAGAAGGCCTACCGCGATCTGAGCGCGAAATACGATTTCAAGCCGCGGGGCCCGATCAGTTTCGAGATGTTTCCGGATCACGCCGATTTTGCCGTTCGCGCGCTCGGGCTTCCCGGCCTCGGCGCCCTGGGCGTCTGTTTCGGCAAAACGTTTGTCATGGATTCGCCTTCCGCACGCAAACCGGACACGTTCAACTGGGGCAGTACGCTGTGGCACGAATTCACGCACGTCATCACGCTCCAGATGACGGATCACCGAATTCCGCGCTGGTTCTCGGAGGGACTGTCGGTCTTTGAAGAGCGCAAAGGTTTCCCCGGCTGGGGCGATGATCTGAAGCTGGAATATCTCGCGGCCATCAAGACGAAAAAACTCCTTCCGATCGGGGAACTGAACGACGGGTTCATCCGGCCGAAGTTTCCCGAGCAGATCCTCGTTTCTTACTACCAGGCTTCACTCGTGGCCGACTTCATTGAAGAAAAACAGGGTTTTCCGGCGATCAAGAAGATGCTCGCGCTTTACCGGGCCGGCAAGCCAACCGAACAGGTGTTCAAGGAAGCGTTGAATCTGGACTTGAAAACTTTCGATGCGCAGTTTCTCGCCTGGGTCGACGACCGGACCCGTGGAGTCGACGAGAAGGTCTTCACCACGTTCGTGAGCGAAGGAGAGAAAGCTCTTGCCGCCGGTGACACGGATAAAGCGATCGAGCAACTCGGCAAAGCCGTGGAGATGTATCCCGAATATACGGAAGAACACAACCCCTATGAGCCGCTCGCGGATGCGTACCTGAAAAAGGGCAACAAGACCGCGGCCATCGATGTTCTGAAGAAGTTCATGAAATTCGCGG
>JAHFTY010000254.1:1957-6185 GCA_023265365.1 Acidobacteriota bacterium | reverse complement strand
GCGCCGCGCGGAGCACGGGGGGGCGGCCCGAATCAACCGCAGACGCCGCAATCCGCGGCTCAGCGGCACTCGAACATGGCGAACCTGGCATGCTATCCCGCCATGAACGTTCCCAACGGTTTCAATCAGGTGGGCTGGCCGACCAACGTGACCTTTTTCGGGCAACCCTTCAAGGAAATGGAAATCATCGCCCTCGCCAGGGCCTATCAGGATGCGGCCGGCTTCCACCTGAAAAAGCCCACCAGGTTGGATACATAGCCGACGTTCAGGAAATGGATTTTGTTGCAGGAGAAGCGTTTTTCCCCTCCTCGACGAGGAGGGGTGGCGCGAAGCGCCGGGGTGGTGCTGTTCAGGAAATGGATTTTGTTGAACGAACCGCCCCGCCGCTTCGCGGCACCCCGCCCTGGCCAAGGCGGGGAACAGAGTGCAGCGACTAACGGTCGCGGCTGAGCCGGATCTCGCGATCGCGTCCGAGCAGATGTTTTTCGAAGAGGGCGTCCATCGCTTCGAGGGCCTGGCGCAGATTGTTCGGGCGCCAGGACCGCCATCCTTCCGATTCGTTTTCGAAAGTCCGGTGGTCGAACCATTTCCCTTTGACTTCGGCCTGGACGGCGAACTGCTGCAGTTGCTGGAACGGGGCGCGTGGGTCGTCGCCGGCATTGAGGAAGATGATCGGCGTGCGCAGTTTATCGACGAAATTGACAAGCGAGCGTTCATAGAAGGGAAGCGGGCTCGCCATGGGAGATTCTCCGATCATGTAACGGGTCCACACTCCCATTCCGGGATAGGCCGAGGCGGTGACAGCGTCGACGATTCCATAAAGCGAGACGGCGGCCTTGAACCGGGTTTCATCTTTGATCAACGATGCGGTCGTCAGGAATCCTCCGGTGCCGGCGCCAAAGACGCCGACGCGTTGACCATCAATCAGACCCTCCGACGAAAGGCGATCCAATCCGATGAACGCGTCGCGCACATCATGATCGCCGCCGTGTTCGTAAAGAAGCTGCCGGAATTCCCGGCCTCTTCCACGCGATCCACGGATGTTGGGCGCAAACACAAGATACCCGTCGCTCACGAAGAACTGAATGAGCGGATCCCAGTTCATGACGTGCTGCCCGTCCAGCGCGTCTCTGAAAACGAGCAGGGCCGGATGTCCCGATTTCGGCTTCACTCCGCGAGGCTTGTAGATCAGGGCTGAGATTTCTTCACCGTCGAAGCTGCGGTACATGCTGAGTTCCGGCCATACGAATCGTCCTTCGCGGCGCAGTTCGGCCGGCATCGAGTTGGTCAGTTGCATCGATCGGGACCCGTCGGCGCCGGTCACCCACAAATCCGACGCTTTTGCCGGGTCGCTGTGCGTAAATGCGATGCGTTTCCCGTCCGGCGACCATTCGATCTTTCCGCGCGGGCTGGAATCCGGGAGTTCGTAGCCGCCGTTCGTGCCGTCGCGATCGGATATCTTCGAGACGCGGCCGCCCTGGAGAACATTCATCCAGATGCTCAATCGCGCTTCTTCGTTCTTTAAATAGATGATGCTTGAGCCGTCCGGCGACCATTTCGGTGAGAACTGTTCCGTCTGTCCGGTCGTCAGGGTTCTTTTCACGCCGCTCTGGGTGTCGAGAATATAGATGTTGCTGGCGCCCGAGGTTTCCGAAGCGAAGGCGATCTGCCGGGAATCCGGCGACCATGACGGATTGAAATCGCGAAAGCGAGGCGTGCCCGGAGTGAGCAACCGGGGTGTTCCGCCGGCGGCGGCGATGACGAAGATGTCGTCATTTTCACGTCGATCGTCGTTGGTGAGCAGCGGATCGGACACATACAGCAGCGATTTTCCGTCGGGCGACCATGCCATCTCGGATGCCGCCGCTTCGACGAGAGTCCGAACCGATTTCGACCCCAGGTTGATGACGGAGGTATGCGTCCGGTTCCCGAAACGCCGGGTGAACGCAATATCCGCGCTGTCGGGCGACCAGACCGGGTTGCGATCATCGATGTCCGGGCTTTCGGTGAGATTCGTCACCGTCTGATCGCCGGCGCCGGCCAGCATGAGGTCGCCTGCGCCTCCGGGTTGGATGCCGACGAAGGCGATCCATTTCCCGTCAGGCGACCAGCGCGGCTGAAGCTTGAGGACCGCAATCGAGGTCAGGCGCCGGGCGGCTCCGCCGGCCGAGGGCGAGATCCAGATGTCGGAGCTGCCGGACTGCGTCGAGACATAGGCGAGGTTCTTTCCGTCGGGCGACCAGGTGAAGTCGGAGATGCCTGCCGTCAAAGCGATTTGATCGGGGTGGAGAGGGACGCGTCCACCCTGCTGGCTGACCAGCGCTCCGACGCCGATGGAGATGATGGTGAGCGTTAAAACCAGCGCCAGCCGCCGGACATAGCTGCTCATATTGCATCATGATACTGGAATCGAATCGGTCTGCCAGGCCGAAAACTCCTTGAAACTTCAAACAGATAAAGGGTAACCTACGCCCCTCAAAATTATTGGGAGGGACGGAGACTGTATGAGTTTGAATGTAAAGACTCGCAAGGTCGACAACACTGTCGTTGTGGATTTGTCCGGACGGCTGACCATCGGAGAGCCGGTCCTGCTTCTGCGAGAAACCGTGCGCGTTCAGGTTAATGATGGCCATCGCAATTTCATTCTGAATCTCGGCGATGTGTCCTATATCGACAGTTCGGGGCTTGGAGAGTTGGTGTCTCTGTTCACGACCGTCCGTAACAAGCAAGGCGACGTGAAACTTCTCAACCTGACAGCAAAGGCCAAAGACCTCCTGCAGATGACGAAGCTCCTCACCGTGTTCGATACCTACGACGAAGAAAGCAAAGCCCTGGCGGCGCTCGCCAAGAAGTAACGTTATAATTGTGGGGCGTTTGAGGAGTGGCGGAAGTGCGTGGGAGTCGAACCCACCGAACGCCGGTTCCCCGACGCCCCACAGGCTTTGAAGGCCAGGAGAGTCACCGGACCCTACTCACTTCCGAAGCCCGACGATTATAACGAAATCAAAGGAACAACCGTGGCAAACAAATACGAGATCCTGAAAAAGAGACGAGTCAACCGCGCAAAGAAGAAGGCACGCCTGAAACGCCGCGCCCAGGAACACTTCCAGGCACGCAAAGGATCCTAACCTACGTTCTGGATCGCCCTATCCCTCGTTCTGATACAACAGTCCACGCCTGAAGATCGCGCCGTCGCCTACCTGTCAAGGGAGGTTCCCGCCTGGTCTCGCGACAATCACTGTTACTCGTGTCATAACAACGGCGACGGCGCCCGCGCGCTTTACGTGGCGCGACGGCTGTCGTTCCTCGTTCCCGACGACGTTCTCGATGACACGACGGAGTGGCTTCGAAAGCCCCGCAACTGGGATGACCAGAAAGGAGCGGGCTCCAGCGATAAGCGCCTGGGCCGTATCTCGTTCGCGAATTCCCTGGTCGAAGCGATGGACTCCGGACTCGTTTCCGGCCGCAAGCCCTTGCAGGACGCTCTGGAACCTCTACTCGACTCGCAGGACACGAGCGGCGGATGGTCCGTCGATGCGGGAAACCCGCTTGGCCTCCCCGCGACGTACGGCCCGGTCCTCGCCACCGCCCTGGCCCGCCGCGCCATGGAACGTTCCGAAGATCCACGAATGGCCGGCGCGATCCGCCGGGCGACGGATTATCTTCTCGGCGCGAAGGTGTTGTCCGTGATGGATGCTTCCGCGATCGTGTTGGCTTTTGCCGGCCGATCCGACAGCGCGTCGCGTACGAAAGCCGCCGGTCAGGCTCTGGATCTCATTCTCAATGCTCAGTCCGTGAAAGAAGGCGGCTGGGGACCCTTCCCGAATCTGCCCACCGAAATCTTCGACAGCGCTCTCGCCATCCTTGCTCTCGCGACAGTGAAGGATCGCCCCGGAGTTCCGGAGCGTATCCGTCGCGGACGCGAATACCTGATTGCCAATCAACTCCCCGATGGCGGTTGGATCGAAACCACTCGCCCCTCCGGCGGCCGCAGCTACGCGGAACACATTTCCACGTGCGGATGGGCGACCCTCGCTCTTCTCCAAACCCGGTAGGCTGTAGGAAGTTTTACTTCACAGTGAACGGCAGGACGCGGATTTCTCTGATGACCTTTTCGGTGACGGTATCGAAGCGATCGATCTCGAACGGGCGGTCGATCATGTTGCCGGCGAGGTCGGAGATGATCGTTCCGATCCGGAATTCGTAGCGGCCCGGTTTCCAGGGGGCC
>JAHFTY010000254.1:0-1947 GCA_023265365.1 Acidobacteriota bacterium | reverse complement strand
TTTCGTCGCGATCGCTGGCGTCGATTCCCTCGACGGCATTTCCGGTCGAATCGAACAACTCGAACTGGCGGAGCATCAGGGCATGATCCAGCGGTTCAGGAAAGTCGACAGCCAGGGCGTTCGTCGTGCCGGCTTGCGGGGCCGCGATGACCCACGATCGAATGTCCAGCGGTTTGCGGTCCGCCTCGGCAACGCTGAACGTTTTTCGGATTCCCGCCACCAGCTGCCGGCCTTTGTCGTCCTTCCACTCCTTGTCGATCACGAGCGTATATCGATGCCCGGCGGCGATCGACGGGCCAATCTCCTGGTTGGGAAGCACGTCCCGTTTGATTCGTCCGGGATCGAAGAACAGGGTGAGCCGTTGTCCGCGGTTATCCCAAAGTTCCTGTTCGAGCTCGAGAAACGGCATCTCGACGGTGGAGCCGGACTCGTCGACGAGATGAATGCGCCGGTAGGCTTCACCGCGGCTCATTGGCCCGGAAAAGTGGATGTAGAACTTGAGGTGGTTTTCCGGAAGCCGGTTCGTGGACGGATAGACGTGCTCGACGACGGTGACCGGCGCGAAGTTCGCTCGAGCGGTTTCGAAGGTTTTGGCGATGGCATCGCGGCCCGGGACGCGAACCACAACCTTATAACGAAGTCCTGCGGCCAGGGGGTACCGTGGCACGAACAGCACGCCGTTGCCGGCTATCGTGCGTTGTCCGCTGAGCGGCGGCAGATCCGGATCGGTGGAGTCGACGTAAACCTCCACCATTTCCGGAGCCGCGTTCGAGACGCGAAACGTCGAGCCGTTTTCGAACGTGATGTCGATAGCGGGCTGCTGAAGAAGAGTGAGCCAGACGATGAGCGATTTCATGGTTCGGTGGTCTTTTCAGATTCCTTGACGGCGCGGCCCCTCCTCATGCGGTACTGCTGTCCAAAATAAGGCAAAGAGATCATCCATGTTTACGGCAACGCGATCGAGCGAACATCGATCGAGCCGCTGGCGCTTTTCTGGAGAACGACGGCCGTGTTGTTGTCGATCTTGTCGAGCTGATCGACGCCCTTCAGGTCCAGCGTCGTGTAGGGAACTCCGGCCGTTGCGGGTTCCGGCTTCGTGATGGGCGTGAAGGCGTCCAGACCGTCGGTCGACATCTTCATCACGCCGCGGCTGTTGTTGCTCATCAGGATGAAATCCTTCCCGCCCTTCGAGTAGACAATCATGTCGATCGGCCGATTGCCCGCGCCGAGTTCCGCGATCGTCGTACCCTGAACCTTCGAACCCGGCTTTAGCTGGCTCACCGGAAACTTCACAAGCGGCGTGCAGGTGTACGCGGCGAGAATCAACTGCTCCGACTTGTATTGATAGGGAACGAACGTCCGCACCGGCGAGTTCGTTTCAAAACGTCCATGAGATCCGTGCCAGATCTCGATGCTGGTTCCGCCGTTCACGTTCTGGAACGGGAACGGGATGGATCGCAGGTTTGAGGAAAACTCTTCGTTCGAGAGGCCGGCGACGACGACGCTGTTGTCCACGAACGCCAGATCGGTGATCGCGTCCACGCGTCCGCGCTCGGATGCGGTGGCGTTCGGGAGAAGGGCTTTCGAATACTTGATGTTATCCAGTGTGAGTTCCTGGAGTTTACCCGAGGCGTCCAACCGCAGGATGACCGGCATGGCGCCTGGACCGCGTCCACGCGATACGGACAGGTAGATCTTGTGGGAGATCGGGTTTGCGGCCATGTCGTTGATCATGATCTGGTCGGACGTTGTGCCGAGAATGGCGGCGATCCTGGCGTCCACGCCTTTAACATCGATCGCGGTGACATTCGACGCCGTTCGATCCTGGGTGTCGATGGCATATACGGCGCCTCCCATGGAATCGCCCACCAGTAGGACTCCATCGCCGGCAAACGCGAGCGCGCCCGCCGATTTCAGATCAGCCTTGCCCGGCTTCAAGCTGGCCGT
>JAHFTY010000253.1 GCA_023265365.1 Acidobacteriota bacterium | reverse complement strand
CTGTTTCGCCGCGACAATCGTCGACGTGGCCGGTCCGAAACCGCACATCGAGATCCGTTCCCTCTGGACCACTTCATAAAGTCCTTCAGCGTCGAGATTCAACATCCGGTCGATCGCCTTCCGATCCTTCACTCGGGTCACCCGGTCCGATTCATAGTGGTTCATGTCGCTGGACGCGATGATCAGCGTTTGGGCATCCACCTTTCGTATCACCGATGCCAGCGCATGCCCAAGAGCCTCCAGACGCGCAAAGCTCCCCGTACCAACCGTGATCGGAACGAAACGAGCTTCGGGACCGGCCAGCAACTGGAGAAACGGAAGCTGTACTTCGGTCGCGTGCTCTGACCGGTGTGCCGTAACGTCGTTTTCCAGGTACGGATCGGCAGCCATGAGCGAGTCCGCGAGCTCTTGATCGATCGCGATCTCACCCAGAGGTGTGAGCCATGAGCCGGATGTCATGATCGAGAGCGGTGGTCCGATGCCGGTGTGATTCGGACAAAGGACAATGTTGCGTTGCGGAATACGGATGCGGGAATAAACAGCTCCAGCGACATGACCTGAGTACATATAGCCGGCGTGCGGAATCACGGCCCCGATCATTGGAGCCTTTGCCCCAGGTTTGATGAACTCGTTTATCGAGGAGGCGAGTTCTTCACGACTTCCCGGATAAAAGCGTCCGGCCACGGCGGGTTGGCGAGTCAGGGCCATGCCGTCCATTATGCTAGACTCCGGATTTTATGAAAATCCTCTCGATATCGTTTCACGACGAGTTTGACGCGTGGACATTACCGGAGTGGGCAGCCCAGGAATTGCGAAACACTTTCCCCGGCTTTGAAGTCGTCCGGCTGACGTCGAAGGAACGCATCATGGAAGAGATACCCGATGCGGACGTTTTGCTCGCCTGGCTAGTCCGTCCACAACAGATCCTGGCCGCGAAGAAACTCAAATGGATTCACACGAACACGGCGGGGGTTTCGTGGGTCCTGATTCCGGAAGTCGTGAACAGCGACATCATCGTCAGCAACTCCAAAGGCGTGCATGCCATCAGCATCGCGGAACACACGATCGCGTTGATGCTCCAGTTTTCCCGCCGGCTGACTCAGTGCGCCGGCGATCAGCGAAACGGGGTGTGGCGCCGAACGCGGATCTGGGAATCGCCGGTCTCGTTTGACGAAGTGTACGGGAAGACGATCGGCGTGCTTGGAATGGGAACGCTCGGGACGGAGATCGCAAAGCGGGCCCGCGCTTTTGGAATGCGAGTCATCGGCGTTCGCAAGAATCCCGGCCAGACTGCCGATTGTGTGGACCGGCTGTATCCGCCGGACATGCTGGACGAGATCCTACCGAGCGTGGATTACCTGGTCGTGGCGGCGCCGGCGACGGAAGAAACCAGGGGCATGCTGGGCAAAGCGCAGTTCGCACGGATGAAAAAGTCGGCCTTCCTTGTGAATATTGCGCGGGGTGACATCATCGACCAGGAGGCCCTGGTTGACGCTCTGAACAACGAACGGATCGCGGGAGCAGCCCTGGATGTGTTCGTTCCGGATCCGCTGCCGGACGGACATCCTCTCTTTTCGACAAAAAACCTCGTCATCACGCCCCACGTCTCGGGGATCTCGCCGATGCTGTGGCGGAGAATCATGGATATCTGGATCGAAAATATTCATCGCTTCCTGGCAGGTCAACCGCTCATCAATCAGGTGGACAAACAGAAGGGCTATTGAAAGAAATAGTCCCCGCCGGACCAGTCATTTCCTGATTGTGTCCGCCGCCAGGGAGTCTTGAAGAAAAGAATCTGTAGTGAATGTGTCGAATCTAACTAACGAGGCTGCGCCTCAGACCGACAGAGGGCAATCGCGCGGATAGAGCACCACATGCCATGTCGGTCTGAGGCGCAGCCTCGTTAGGACTTGGGAGCGTAGTAGCCCTGCTTGTGTTTCACTTTCAGCTTGTCGAGCTTGCCGTCGTGGTTCACATCCATTGGCGGAACCTCGACGCGGATCTTGTGGAGTTTGCCGTCGGTTTTCCGATTCGATGGCACGAAACCCAGACTGTACTGGTTGCGCAGGTGGGCGCTGACCGTTTCGAAGATACTCCGGAACTCACCCTGAAACTTCGGATAGAACGCCGTCCCGCCGCTGGCTTCCGCGATCGATCGAAGAACGTTGTCCGCCTGCAGAAAGGTTATGCTGGTCTCGCCGCTCATACCGCGGGATTCGAAATAGACTCGCGCCGCCTGGCCCATCGAGACCGGGTAGACCATGGTGTCTGCCGTCTGAGCTTTCTTCAGAAGGTCCGGGTAGCTGTGTTTGCTGAGCGTATCGAGACCGGTGCTGACGAGGAAAATCGCCTTTTTGCCGTCGACACCCTCCATGCGGTCGAGCGTGTCCCAGACTGCATCGTAAAGGCACGTCTCGCGGTACGCCGGGATCCTTAAGCGGCGGAGACCGTTGAAAAGCTCGTTCTTGTTCTTCGTAAAGTCGGTCAGGATTTCCGGCCGGATGTCATAGGCGATCAGGGCGCCCCAGTCCTCAGGCCGGAGCGACTGAATGAAGCCGGCGGTCGGTTGAACGACATCGTCATAGTAGTAGCCGAATGTCTCCCCGAACTCGACCAGAATGACGACCGTCAGAGGCGCATCGGACGGGCTGAAGTTGGTGATCTTCTGTTCGACGTTGTCATCGAACACTTTGAAGTTCTCCCTGGTCATTCCGCTGATCGGATTGCCGCTGTTGTCGGTGACCACCACGTCTACATCCACAAGGTCAACGTCGATCGAAATCGAGTCGACGACCGGAGGCCGGTCGCTTTTTTGAGGCGGGCCCGCCTTGTCCATGGGCTCCGGTTTGTCGGGAAGCGGCACCTTGGCGCCGATATCTTTTTTCGGACCCTGAGCGAAGGAAATGCCGACCGCCAACGCGAGCGCGATGACCAGGACAAGCGAACTTCTTAATGAAACCATGTATTTCTCCGGGCTTCAGCCTAACCGACCAATCCTCGACGGCGCAAGATTTTGATCTCCCGCTTCCACGCCTGGTTTAGCCCGATCTGCAGCAATGGAACCTCTTGCGGAAATACCGAAACAAGCCGCTGAAGCGTTCTGTGAAAAGCCAGCAACGGCGCGACCAAAATCAGCAAAGCCGGTTGGTCCTTAAGCGCGACGTTCCGGAAATAACCACTGCGCTGGAAATCCCCGGACTTCCGGTGTCGCTCGACGGCGATCCAGTAGTCCAACGCCTGAAACGGCAGGTCCGGATCCGGTGACGCCTTGATTTCCATCACCACTAATCTGCCGTCCCGCGTCACGGCCAGCAGATCGATGATGTTCCGCTCCTCACCGACAAAGCTCGGTACCTGTGGATAGATGTGCGCAGGGTCGATGGACGGCACCAGCCGGCCGATTTCTCCAATCAGGTTGGACTCCAGCCACCGCTCCTCGTGAGCGCGCGCGATGGGATGATGACTTCCAAACCGCCGGAGAGTCTCAAGCTCCGCCACAACGCGCTCCAGGGGCTCACCCAGAGGGTAAGCGGTGAAGTCTTCCCGGACTTGAGCGACGTCGATGCCGCGGAACCTCAGTGAAACGGCGCGCCCCGCAATGTTCGGCACCGGCTGAAGGCCTGGAAAACGTGCCAGTAACCGGCTGACCTCCTCCCGAACATCAAGCGGATCGAACGCATGGACCTCCGTTCGAGTGTCGCCGGGACCCGCCGATAACGGCGCGATGCTTTCGCCGTCCCATTCCAGCCAGTCGAACATTGCCCGGAGTCCGGTCATCACTTCAAGACGGCTTCGAATTGTCTGCGCCCGATGTTTCGGCACGATAACCGTCACCCGCCGCTTGATCAGCCCGGACCACAACAGCGCCGCGCTCATGACGGCATTCACGGTGGGAGCCGCTTCGTCGGGATCGACCGCGATGACCGCATGATTGCCCGCAAGAAATCGAGGATAAGCCCCTCCGATTCCGTGTCTTCGGTCAGAGTGCATCATCTGCCTTTGCGCGAAAGGGGCCGGCAGGAAGGCTTTCAGTGCCCGGCCAAGCTGAACCTGGAATGTCCGTCGCCGTCGCCTGAGATCGACGCGGGACGGAAGCCGCGGACCGGGATAGAGCGTGAAGACATCGGTTTCAGTTCGCATCCGTTGACGTCCTCGAATACGGACGACGTTGGGACGGAGCCATTCGATTCGATCGATGTTCCGCTTCCACTTTCCGATCCGGATCGTGGCTTTATCCAGCAAGATCTCCGTCGAGTGCATCGTCTGAAATTCAACGCCGTTGCGGGAAACGGTCCAGGTGGGCTCGAGTGCCAGAAGAATTTTTAGCTCTTCGGTTTCCACCGCTGAATTATAGTGAATAGGTTATGGAACCTGTATTGATTGCATCTGCCGTCCGCACTCCCATTGGAAAATTCGGCGGTTCGCTGGCGTCAATGACGGCTGCCGATCTGGGCGTTATCGCCGTGAAGGAGGCGCTGAAACGCAGTGGCATCGAACCGGAAGCCGTGAACGAAACGATCATGGGGAATGCGCGCCAGGCCGGCAATGGGCCCAATGTCGCGCGGCAGGTGAGTTTTCGCTCCGGAATCCCCAGGGAATCGCCCTCGTTTACCGTGAACAAAGCGTGCGGTTCCGGCCTGAAGGCCATTCTTCTCGCGTTCAACGAAATTGTCCTCGGACGGGCCAGCGTGATGGTGGCCGGGGGAACCGAGTCGATGAGCCGCGTCCCGTACCTGGTCGACAACGCGAGGTGGGGTTTGCGGATGGGGAATCAGCCGCTTGTGGACGGAATGTATCGCGATGGATTCTTCTGCCCTTTGGCCGGGCAAATCATGGGAGAAACCGCAGAAACGCTGGCCACCATGCACGGGATCTCCCGTGATGAGCAGGACGAGTTTGCCGTTCGAAGTCAGAGCCGCGCGTCGAAGGCGATCGCGGAAGGCCGGTTCCGTGACGAAATGGTCTCGATTTCGTTGGCGGGCCGGAAAGGCGACACTCGGGAATTCTCCACCGATGAACACGTGCGCACGGGCGTGTCCATCGCCGACATGAAGAAACTGCCTCCGGTTTTCTCGAAGGCTGGAACGATCACCGCAGGCAATTCATCCGGAATTACCGACGGGGCTTCCGCTACCGTTCTTGTGTCCGAGTCCGAGGCCGTCCGGAGAAATGTGAAACCGATCGCGCGAATCGTGGACTATGCGGTCGCCGGCGTCGATCCGAAGATCATGGGCGTCGGTCCGGTGCCCGCCATCCGGAAACTGCTGGCCAGAACCGGGATGAAACTGGACGATTTCGGCCTGGTCGAACTGAACGAGGCGTTCGCCGCACAGGTGATCGCCTGCCAGCGCGAGCTGCAGATCGATCCGGATCGACTGAATGTGAACGGCGGCGCCATCGCACTGGGCCATCCGATCGGATGCACCGGCGCCCGCATTGTGACGACCCTCATTCACGAAATGCACAAACGCGGGGCGCAGTATGGCCTGGCCACGCTTTGCATCAGCGGCGGACAGGGGATTGCGCTCGCCGTGGAAAGGATCTGATGTTCCTGGGGAATCTTCTTCTGGCCCTGACGGTCGTCGTCGGCCTGCTCGACGGTAAACAGGTTTCGATCAACGATCCCAAGTTCGCCGGTTTCATCGAAAGCCGGGAAGGCGGCGACGCCGTGCTGCTGTATCGGGACAAGGCCGTGCGGGGAGAGATGAAAATCAGCGCCGTGCAGCGCATTGATTTCGACTACAGGAAGGGGAAGCCATTCCTTCTGACGGTCACCCTGAAGAACGGCCAGAAACTCGACGTCGAGACGGCTTCACGACAGTTCGTCACGATCAAGGGCGATACCGGCAGCGGTTCAGTCGTGATCAAACACCCGGATCCCGTTTCCGGACCGGTTCGAATCTCCTCCCGAAAACTGAATCGGAAGAAGGACCTCACGATTCAGTATCTGGAGTTTCCACGCTAAAATGTCGCGGCGGTCGAATGACCGTCGTTTCCCTGGAGGAATGGCCGAGTGGTTGAAGGCGGCGGTCTTGAAAACCGTTATGCTCGGAAGGGCATCGGGGGTTCGAATCCCTCTTCCTCCGCTAAATCATTTTAAATCAATTAATACAAGCTACGCAGCACTCGCATTCACACTCGAAAAGGCATTCAAAAGCCGCGCCAAATGGACCGTGAGGAATGCTCAC
>JAHFTY010000111.1 GCA_023265365.1 Acidobacteriota bacterium | reverse complement strand
GCGAAAGGCATTTCGAGCCGGCCGGCAATCCATGCCTTGATGCGATCGGGACCGTGCCACCCTTGCTTCAGGACGGTGATGAGCCGCGGGTTCCGAATGGTGCCCGTCCAGTAGATCTGCTGACGCTCAAGGTGGCGGCGAAAATCGAAGACACCGGGGTTTCGATAAACCACCGGCCGATGCAACTTCACAAGAATCTCCAGACGATCTCCCGACCCGAGCCGCAACGCCTCGAACATCGCGCGCAACTCGGGGTCGTCCAGAAACTCCGTCAATCGTGCTCTGCCATGGTAGGGACGCGTGTCTATCGTTTGCAATTCCACGTCCAAATACACGCCCAGGCCACGCCACTCCGGCGCCCTCCCGAGCCTACCGACCACGCGCACCGCGGTATCGCCGGGATCGGGCGGCACCTCCGGCTCCCGGGCGCGAAGCCCGGCTCCCAGAAGCGCAAACGTCAGCAAGAGACCCCAACGCCTGGCAAACGCCAGGAGAACCGCGAGAGGAATCGTTAACCAGACAGAGTCGGGATCCAGCAGCGGCGAGACGAGGATGATCCCTGCAATCAGCGCGAGAAGCGGCCCCAACAAAGGAAGCATGGCTTGTCTTTTGGGAAACGACGAAAGGGGCAGGCGAAACCGATTCTACTCCCTTTGTTGGTTTTGCTCCACGCCGCACCACCCCGGCGCTTCGCGCCACCCCTCCTCGTCTGAGGAGGGGAAAACGCCTCTCCTCGATTTCGGTTGATTTGACAGCAGTGCCTCGGTTGACTGGTAAATGTTGGGCTGAGGAATTCCCCGCGAAGCGGCGGGGCGGTTCGTTCAACAAAATCAATTTCTCGAACGGCGCCAAGCCCCTCCTGCGACTCCGGGGTGGTTACTCCAAATCGAACCGGGCAATCAACTCGATGTGATAGGTATTGGGAAACTGATCCACCATCGTCATGCCGCTCAGCCGATAACCGTTTTTCAGAAACACAGCCGCCTCCCGGGCAAACGTTGTCGGATTACAAGACACATACACCAACCGCGACGCTTTCAATCCGGCCACCCGCTCAGCCACCTTGACCCCGGCCCCGGTTCGGGGCGGATTCAAAACCACCAGATCCGGATCCACTTCCGCGCCGGCCAGAATGGTATCCACGTTCCCGGCCGCGAACTCCACGTTCCACACCGCGTTTACCCTGGCGTTCTCGATCGCCTGGCGAACCGCATCCCGGCTGGTTTCCACGCCGATTAACTGACGGGAGGCGCTCGCCAGTGGAATGGAAAAGAATCCTGAGCCGCTGAAAAGATCCAGAACCTTGGAGTGTCCGGATCCCGCATGACCCAGAACGGCTTTCATGAAGGGTTCCAGCAGGAAGCGATTGGCCTGAAAGAATGCATTCGAATTCAAACCGAACCGGAATCCGCCAACCTCGATTTCCGCGGGATGTTTATCGAAGCGCAGATGTTTCGATCCGATCACGAAGGTCAACGACGCGAGGCCGGGAATCGCCTGAAACATCCGGTCGCGCACGCGATCCCACGGCCGCTCGGTGTTTGCGTCGAAGTGAATCGTGGCTGCAATGGCAGGTCCCGCCACCACATCCACGCCGAGCGCCGCCCGGTCGAGACCGGTATTGGCGGCGGACACGAAGGCGTTCAGTTCAGGGACAAGCGCGGAGCATCTATCCACCGGAACGATCGTGTTGGAATGTTCGCGCACGAAACCCAGCCGGCCATCACGAACGTGGAAACTGGCACGGAGCCTGTACGCTTTGTCCGGACCGGAGATTGTCGCGATGGGTTCCGCAAACTCGATCCTGGCGAGCCGCGTGAGGCTCTCCCGGATAATCGCTTCTTTGTACTCGAGCTGCCTGTCATAGCGGATGTGCTCCCAGTGACAGCATCCCGCCGCCATGTAATTCGGACACGCCGGCTCCTGCCGGTCCGCCGAGGGAGCGATCATTTCGACCACACGCCCGCTCGCGTAGTCCTTCTTGCGGTGCGTGATCTCGACGTCCACCACATCGCCCGGCGCCGTCCTCGGCACAAAGATCACGCCTTGCTCCGTCCGCGCCAGTCCGTCGCCGCCATAGACCAGTTTTTCAATTCTTAATTGCATGTACTAAATGAGGTAAAAGAGACTCAAACGCGGGACATCAAACCGTTCCATCAGCTTGCGGCGCCACATTTGCTGCTCCAGCATGGCCAGTTGTTCCGCCGTCATTGTCGAACGGAAAGGATTCAGGTCTGCATCCACCTCGCGCTTCGCATCGAGAAGCACGCTTTCATCGCTCGCCACTTTTATTAACGCGATCAGCTTTTCTTCCAATGCGCTCAGCGTCTGTTCGGCCTCACGCATGTTCGAGACATCGAGCGCTCGAATGGACTCCGCAATGCCCGAAAACTTCGAGGCGAATTCCGGGAACTTCGACACCAGCAGAGAGACCGACGACGCGAGCTTTTCCAGATAGCCGGCAACTTCCGTCGACGAAACCTCCGGAAGCGAGGGCTTCTCCACGCGCAGATCTTTTTGTTCCTGGCAAACCTGCTCGATCGGTTTCACGCAGTATGCCAGCGAATTGATTCTCCGTTTCGCATTCGGCTTGTCGAACGCGCGATCGATCCCCTTGAGAACGAATTCCAGGGGGACACCCTGCTCCTTCCAGTTCTCGATCAGAACCCAGTCGAGCGTGGTCAGGAGCGTGAACACTTCCCGCCTGGTCTGAAAGTGGTTTTCGATTTCAGTGAAATAATTGAAGTAATTCAGCACGTCGTGGCAACTCGTGAGCACGGTTTAACTTCCTCGACGAGGCAGAACTCTCGGAGAAGCGTTTTCCCCTCCTCGACGAGGAGGGGTGGCGCGAAGCGCCGGGGTGGTGCTGTTGAAGAAATGGATTCTGTTGAACGAACCGCCCCGCCGCTCCACGGCATACTGTCTTGGCCAGGGTGGGGAAAAGTCCTCGTCAAGACCGCGCCTTCACAGCGTTTTCACGGACGGTCTTTCGGGTCGAACGGCAATCCGTTCGATCCACCCGCCTCCGACGACGACGTCATCCCAGTACAGCACAGCCGCCTGTCCCGGCGTGATGGCGCGCTGCGGCTTGTCAAACTCGACGACGATCTTTCCGTCTTCCGACCTCGAAACGGAAGCGGGCTGCGGATCGAAACGATTGCGAATCTGGACGTCGCAGCGAATCGGTTCCGTGACGTTTTCAATCGCAATCCAGTTCGAGTCGCGAATCGTGAACCGGCGCTCGTGCAGTTCCGGATCGTTTCCGATCACGATGCGATTCTCGAAGGGTTCGATCTTCACCACATACTGCGGACGTCCTGTCGCGACATGCCCCTTCCGCTGACCGACCGTGAACTTGTGAATTCCCGTATGCGACCCGACAACCTCGCCTTCCTTCGTCACGATGTCGCCCGGCTTCTCGCTTCCGGTGCCGGCATATTTTTCGACGAAGTCCGCATACGAGCGGCCCTGCACGAAACAGATTTCCTGGGACTCCGCCTTGTCGTAGGTCGGCAGGCCGGCCCGGCGCGCGATCTCGCGCACCTCGGGCTTGGAAAGTTCGCCAAGAGGGAAGACCGTCTTCGAAAGCTGGTTCTGCGTCAGGCCAAACAGAAAATAGGACTGGTCCTTTCCGCGATCCTTCCCGCGCAGCAGTAGCCATCGTCCCAGACTCTCGTCGTGGCGGACGCGGGCATAATGTCCGGTCGCCACCTTGTCCGCCCCGATTCCGGCCGCCTTGTCGACGAGGTGGTGGAACTTCACGTCGTTGTTGCAGAGGATGCACGGACTCGGCGTTTCGCCTCGCAGGTAACTCGCGACAAAGGGCGACACGACCGTGCTCTCGAATTCGTTTTCGAGATTGAGGACGTAGAACGGCATTCCCAGATGCGACGCCACGCGCCTGGCGTCCCAGATATCGTCCAGCGAGCAGCAGCGGCCGGCGCGCTTGAGGTCCTCGTCCTCGCCCTGCAGCACCCGCCGCTGATTCCACAACTGCATGGAGAGCCCGACGATCTCTTCGCCCGCTTCCTTGAGTAATACCGCGGCCGTCGACGAATCGACACCGCCGCTCATGGCAACCGCTATCATTTCAGTGCTTCCCTAATTGCATCGCATGCCAGCACGCTGCAATGGATCTTGCCTGCCGGCAGTCCGCCCAGCGCTTCCGCAATCTCTTCTTTGGTGATGCTCTTCGCAGCGTTCACGTCCCGACCGATGATCATTTCCGTCGCGTAAGAACTGGTCGCGATCGCCGCCGAACAGCCCTGCGCCTTGAACTTCGCATCGACGATCCGGCCGTCCGCCACTTTGACCCACAACTTCATGACGTCGCCGCACACGGGATTGCTCACTTCGGCAATGCCGCTCGCGTCCACGATTTCGCCGACACACCGCGGGTTCTGAAAGTAATCGAGCAGTTTTTGTGAATATGCCATTGGATGTTTGAGACCACCCCGGCGCTTCGCGCCACCCCTCCTCGTTGAGGAGGGTAAACCTCCGGTTGGCTGGTGATGTTTTCCCCTCCTCAACGAGGAGGGGTGGCGCGAAGCGCCGGGGTGGTCCGTCCACCTAAACCTTTTTATAGTATGGGGACAACTCCCGAAGTCTCTCCACAATTCCCGGGAGAACATGAATCACATAATCAATGTCTTCTTCGGTGGTGAGCGCACTCAAACTCAGCCTCAAACTTCCGTGCGCTTCGTCGGGCGTCTTTCCAATCGCCGTCAACACATGCGACGGCTCCAGCGAGCCGGAAGAGCAAGCGGACCCGGTGGAAACCGCGACCCCTTTCAGGTCCAGTGAAATCACCAGGCCCTCACCTTCCGCAAAGTCGACCATGATATTCGACGTGTTCGGCAAACGGGGCGCGTCCTCGCCATTCACGTGGATCATTTCAATGCGCGCCTTCAATCCCGCTTCCAGCCGGTTCCGCAAGGCTTCGACGCGAGGCATCTCGGTCGAAAGCCCAAGCCGCGCCAGCCGCGCCGCCTCGCCAAGCCCCACGATCCCCGCGACATTCTCCGTACCCGATCGGCGATTCCGTTCGTGCCCGCCACCGGTCATGAGCGGTTTCAGAATCGTCCCTTTGCGAATGAACAATGCGCCGGCGCCCTTGGGTCCATGAATCTTGTGACCCGAGATGGAGTACATGTCCACCTTCAGCCGTCGTACATCGACCGGGATCTTTCCTGTGGACTGCACGCCGTCGGAATGGAAGTACACGTCCGCCGCTTCGGCGATCGCGCCGATTTCCTCGATGGGTTGAATGGTGCCGATCTCGTTGTTCGCATGCATGATCGAGATGAGGATCGAGTCCGGACGCAAAGCCCTCTGAATATTCCCGGGGTCCACCAGCCCGTCGCGTGAAACCGGAATCCAGGTAACCTCGTATCCCTGTTTTTCGAGGTCCTTGCACGTGTGCATCACCGCGTGATGTTCGATCTGCGAGGTGATGATGTGCTTTCCGCGGCTCTTCTGCGACTCCGCAATCCCGCGAATGGCGAGGTTGTCCGCCTCAGTTCCTCCACTCAGGAATACGATCTCCGACGTCTCCGCATTAATCAGTTTCGCCACCTTGCTGCGGGCGTCGTCGATCATGGTTTTGGCCTGCTGGCCGAACCAGTGAATCGACGAGGCGTTCCCGAAATGCTCCGTAAACACGGGCATCATGGCGGAGACCACCTCTGGCCGCATGGGAGTCGTTGCGTTACTATCTAGATAGATCCTGCGCATTGAACGATGATTATAACCTTAACCACGGACTTCGGCCTGAGCGACCCCTTTGTGGGAATCATGAAGGGCGTTATCCTTTCGATCGCGCCGGACCTGCAGATCGTGGATATCACACACGACGTCCGTTCCTACGACATCACGGAAGCGGCCTTCCTGGTGAACAGCTCCTACCGCTATTTTCCTCCGGGAACGATCCACGTCGTGATCGTGGATCCCGGCGTCGGATCGGCCCGGCGCGCGATCGCGGCTTACACGAAGGATCATTATTTTGTCGCGCCGGACAACGGCGTGCTCTCGTATGCGCTTCACACCGAACCCATGGCCCCGATCCCCGCGGTGTACCGCATCTCGAATGAAAGCCTGTTCAAGGATCCCATCAGCCGGACCTTTCACGGCCGCGACATCTTTGCGCCGGCCGCCGCACATCTCGCGCGAGGCACGCCGCTCGAATCGGTGGGCGACCGCGTGGTCGACTACATCAAGAAGTCGCTTCCGCAGGCGCGTCCCCGCGGCGAGCAGGGGCTGCTCGCCAGCGTCCTGCGTATCGACAAGTTCGGCAACATCATCACCAACCTCCGCCGCTCCGATCTCCACGACGATTTCACCATCCGCGTTGCGGGCCTCGATGTCACCCGCCTTTGCGAAACTTTCGCCGATGCCGAACCCGGCGAATTCTTCGCTCTCGAAGGAAGCACCGGCTACATCGAGATTGCGCTGAACCAGGGTTCAGCCGCCGACCGCCTGAACGTCACGCGAGGAGCCGAAATCGAAGTAGAAACAGGCTCGCCAAATCAATAGACTACTGTGTGCCTGACCACCCCGGCGCTTGGCGCCACCCCTCCTCGTTGAGACTCGTTGAGGAGGGGAAACCAATCACGCTCGAAATTTTCCCCTCCTCAACGAGGAGGGGTGACGCGAAGCGCCGGGGTGGTCAGGCCAAAAGGGAGATCCAAGTATGGGCGCAGGTCTGGAAGATGTGATCGCCGGAGAATCCGGCATTTGTTTCATCGATGGCGATAAGGGAATCCTGGCCTATCGCGGTTATAACATCCACGAACTGGCGACGAACTCGACCTTCGAGGAAACCTGCCACCTGCTCTGGTTCGGCAAACTCCCCAAAAAGGACGAACTCGACGACACTTCGAAAAAGCTGGCCGGCTCAAGGCAGATTTCCGGCCAGGTGATCGACCTGATGCGCGCCTTCCCCAAAGACGTGCCTCCCATGCACACTTACCGCAGCGCCTTCTCCGCACTCGCGCTGTACGACAAAGAAGCCGAGGAAATGTCCCCGGAAGCCAACGTGCGCAAAGCGATCCGCGCCACCGCGCAAACCGCGACGATCGTGGCGAACATCGACCGTCTTCGCAAAGGGAAAGACTTCGTCCAGCCGCGCACGGACCTCACGCATGCGGCGAACTTTGCCTACATGCTGAACGGGGAATTGCCGAACTCCACGATCGCCAAGGCGCTCGATATCGCTCTCATCCTGCACGCCGATCACGAACTGAACGCGTCCACCTTCGCCTGCCGGGTCACCGCCGCAACACTGTCCGATCTTTACTCGGCGGTGACTTCGGGAATCGGAGCGCTGAAAGGACCGCTTCACGGTGGCGCGAACGAAGCGGTCATGCGGATGCTCCTCAAAATCGACGACCCTGCCAGGGTCGATGACTTCATCCATGACATCTTCGCGAAGAAACAGAAAACCGCGGGCTTCGGACATCGCGTCTATACCACCGAAGACCCCCGCGCCACGCACCTGCGGCGGATGTCGAAGGAAGCTACCGAACGCGTGGGACAGGCCAAGTGGTTCCAGATGTCGGCGCGCATCGAAGAGATCGTGAAGGCCGAAAAGAAGCTCAACCCCAACGTCGATTTCTATTCCGCCAGCACCTATTACGTCATCGGCATGCCGATCGACTTGTTTACACCATTTTTCGGCGTCAGCCGCGTTTCCGGCTGGACCGCGCACATTCTCGAACAATACTCCAATAACCGTCTGATCCGGCCGCGCGCCGAATACACAGGGCCCGTGCCTGAGCTGAAATGGATTCCGATCGACCAGAGGTAGGGTCCAAGCGTAACTTTCGTGTCGTTGCCGGGGGTGGAGCGGAGAAGCCTGCCCCAAAAGCCGGCGCAAACCCGCTCATCCGCGACTGGGAGATCCGACTCAACACCTGGCCCCGCAAAATCATTGCGATCCTCCTGATCTGCACCACGTCCGGCATCCTGATATATAGAACCTGGTGGCTGTTCCTGGCAGCCTGGATCACCCGCAACAAAGCCATGGATGTCGCCATCTACGAACGCGCCACCCACTACGATCCGCAGAACGCCGATTACCATTTCATCCTCGGGCAGATCTACAACTACTCCACCGCCGAACTGAATCTCGAACGCGCCGGCGAGGAGTATGAAGCCGCCGTTCGCCTGAATCCCAATCGCAGCGGGTACTGGCTGGAACTGTCCAAGTTTTACGAACAGGGACAAAACGTCGAACGCTGCCGGTTCGCCATGACCAAGGCCCTGGAGACCGATCCCAATTACGCCCAAACCCACTGGGCCGCCGCCAATCTCTACGTGCGGCTGGGCGATCAGAAGGCCGCCGACTACGAGTTGCGTCGCGCGGCGGATCTGGATTCGACCTATACCACCCTGGTGCTCGACCTGGTCTGGCGTGTCTACGAGGAACCGGAACTGGTCATGAACACCCACATCCCGAACACAAAGGATGCGAACCTTATTGCGCTCGGCTATTTCATTTCGCAAGGGAGTCCGCAAGGCGCGGAACTGGCGTGGAACCGCCTGAAGAACTTTGATTCGAAGCCTCAGGAGCGGTTCGCTTACATCGATTATCTGGTCAATCAGGGCAAGCCGCATGAGGCGTGGACGGTATTTTCAACGGGAATGGACAGAACCAACATCTTTTATAACGCGAGCTTCGACTCCGAGCCCATGAACGGCGGGTTCGACTGGCGCATCGCGTCGACGGACGATGCGGAGGTGCGCCGCGACACCACCACCGTCAAAGATGGCCTGGCCTCGCTACTGGTGAATTTTAGCGGCAAACAGAACCTTAATTTTGGCGAAGTGTGGCACTGGCTGCCCGTCGACAAAGGAAAGAACTACGTCCTGAAGTTCTGGATGAAAACCGACTCCATCTCCACCAATGAAGGCGTTTACGTGAACGTCGACGGGGCCCCGTCGGAAAAACAACTGGGCACCACCTACTGGCAGGAACTGGCGATCCCGTTCACCACCTCCGGCGACCTGGTGAAAGTCAGCCTCCGGCGCGACCCCAGCAAGAAGTTCGACAACCTTCTCAAGGGCAAGGTCTGGATCGACGGATTCTCGATAATCGCGGTGAATTAAAACCACCAGGGCGACGACGAGAGGGTGGGGCCGAGGCGCCGGGGTGGTCCAGCCGTTGGGGTATAATGCAAACCAGTGTTACAACATGCGTAGTTGGTTCGCGTTATACACTCGTCCTCGTCACGAGAAGCAGGTTTTCGAGGAACTGACGAACAGGGGCATCGAGGCCTTCCTTCCTACATACAAAGTCCGGCGCCGCTGGAGCGACCGATACAAGATCGTGGAGGAGCCACTTTTCAAGAATTACCTCTTTGTTCGAATGCCCATCGAGAGGTACCACGAAATCCTGCGACCTTACGGGGCCGTTTCGTTCGTGAAGTTCGATGACAAGCCTGCGGAAATCCCCGCTGCCGAGATCGAGGCGATCCGCACGCTGGTCTCGTCCGAGCTTCCGTACAATCCGCATCCTTATTTAAAGGTGGGTCGGAAAGTGCGCGTCAAAACCGGTCCGTTGGAAGGCTGCGAGGGGATTCTCACGAGGAAGAAAGGCCTGGCCCGATTGGTAATCAGCATCCACCTCCTGCAACAGTCCGTTATTGCCGAAGTGGACGCAAGCGACGTGGAGCCCAAATGATCGATATTCACTCACACATCATGCCCGACATCGACGACGGCGCCCGCACGCTCGAAGAAGCAGTCGCGATGGCGGAAGTGGCGGCCGCGGATGGCATCCGGCAGATGGTGTCGACGCCGCACATGTTCAACGGCATCTCGAACAATCCCGAACCCTCGGAAATCCTCGATCGCGTGAAGAAACTGCAGGATGCGGTGGGAAGCCTCCTGAAGATCCTGCCGGGCAATGAAGTCCACATTTCGCACGAAATTGCCGAACAGGCGAAGGCGAACCGCGTGACACGCATCAACAATCGCAATTACATGCTCGTCGAGTTTCCCCAGCTCACCGTTCCTATCGGCGCCGACGAACTTTTTTACAAGCTGCAGTTACAGAGTATTTATCCGATCCTCGTCCACCCCGAACGAAACGTCCAGATCCAGAACAGGCCGTCGATCGTTCAGGCGTTTGTCGAACGCGGTGTTCTGATTCAGGTCACCGCCATGTCCCTGACCGGCGACTTCGGAGGCAGCGCCCGGCAAACCGCCGAGAAACTGCTCAGACACAATTGCGTCCATTTTCTCGCAACGGACTGCCATCGTGCGGAAAGGCGTCCGCCGATTCTGAGCCGGGGCCGAGACGCCGCCGCCCAGATCATTGGAGCGGAACGCGCGCGCCGATTGGTCTATGAAAATCCGCTGGCGGTGGTGAATGGAGAGCCGGTGGAAATGGAGTCGCCGATTCCGTTTACGAAAGAGAAGAAGGGACTGCTCTCGCGGTTTTTTGGGTAGACCCCCACGGCGCTTCGCGGTCGGTTTTCCCATCCTTGACGAGGCACTGCTGTCGCAATAAGGCGAAATCGGGGAAAAGCGTTTTCCCCTCCTCGACGAGGAGGGGTGGCGCGAAGCGCCGGGGTGGTGTCCTTCGAAGAATTGATTTTGTTGAACGAACCGCCCCGCCGCTCCGCGGAAAAAATCCTACCTGAACCTGGTCGTGAAGTTGGTAAACACCGTTGCACCCGGATTGATGCGGGCCAGCGTGGAGACGTTCGATGCGGTTATCGGCTGATCCAGAGGCTCCGCGTAAACCGTGTACGAACCGGCGTCCAGTCCGGCAATTGTATATTTCCCCGTCGTATCCGTGATCGCGCTCGCCACCGGTTGTCCGTTCGAATTCACCGCCGTCACGATCGCGCCGTACACCGCGACGTTTCCGGTCGTGCGAACGGTACCCGTCAGCGACCCCTTCGTTGCGAACGATGCCGAAGGATAGATCGTCGAAATACCGGCGATGTCGTCCGCGGAAAGCGTTCGCGCGTAGCTGGCGCCGTCCGTCAACGTGGGAAACATGACCGAGGACAGGAGGCTGGTGTGATCCAGGCCGAGGAAGTGCCCGATCTCGTGCGTCGCCACCGACTGCAGATCGATCCGGTTTGCCGGCGTCGCCGCGTCAATCGAGAACTGGGTGCTCGGGTTGAACATGATGTCGGCTTCGACGATCTGGCCGGGGAAGTCGATCGCGCGCCCGAACTCGTCCACGACGCCGCCTTGATCGAACGAATAGACGATCGTCAGACCGAGTGCCGAGGAAGCGTAATCCGAAGCGGTGATGTTGCTGGTGATCAGGTTGACCTGGTCGAATCCCGGCTTCACGGTGGCCGCCGTGGTGGCGCCTTCCGCGAAGCTGATGGTCGCCGTCGTCAGCGCCTGCCATGAAGCGAAGCTGGCACGGAAAATCGCCGACTGATCGCCGCTTCCGGTAACGTTCGCGCCCTTGGTCGGATTAATGCGGTAAGGAATACTGACCGCGGATTTCCATCGTTGCTGAACCACAGTCCCCGTGTTCGACAGAGATCGCGACGTCACATACGCCCACAGGGGCGCGGCCAGCATCAATGCGGCAACAAGCAGATATCCAATTCGCAATCTCTTCATTTCACCAACTCCCGGATCTTAGCCTTAAAACTCTCGATCGGCGCCCGGTCCACGAAGGCGGGCGTTTCGATGCGGCCCGTCTTCGGGTTGTACACATCGATTCCAGAAACGTTCGAAACCGCGAAGTCGTTCGAGATTTCGTACTTTCCCTGGTTGAGTCCGACGACCTGATACGTGCCGTCGCCTTGCGTCTTCAAAAACACAATCACTTCTTCGCCTCTGGTGAACTTCGGCATGCCCGCCACGTTCACGTTCAGCGCGCCGATCTTGCCGCCCAACTGACGAATCGTCAGCGTGCGGCGCCGGTCGCCCTTCATCGGATCCGCGACGCTGACCGTGACATAGGTGAAAGCGAGGCTTCTTTCGCTATCCCACATGACGTTCACGTTTTCGACGCGGCCCTGGACGATGCTGTCGGACTGCTCGACCAGTTGAGGCAGGTCGAGCCGGATCACCGTTGTCGCGGACAGCGTGCCCGCGAAAAGCAGAACAAACAAAGAACCGTATATTAATTTTCTCATCGGATAAAAATACCTCCCGTCAACACGGCGGTATCGAGATTCGAGTTCGTAATGATGATGTTTCGCGGGCCGAGCGCCGCGGTCGAGGAGACGTTGATCGTCACAATGATCAGCGCGCTTGCGCCGGATCCCTGGAACTGTGGAGTCCCCGTGATCGTGATGCCGGAACCGGTGATCGTCAGCGTCGACCCATTTGCCGAGCTGATGCCGTTTCCGGAAACGAGCAACAGTTTCGTGGCGCCGCGCAAGACTTCCACGCTCGACGACGCAAAGGACAGTGATGTCGCCGTCGTCTCGGAGATACCGACTGAAGTGGCATTCAGGCCGGCCGCCGGAGCCGCGACGTAGATATCCGCCGTCGCCGAAGCTCCGCCGCTGACGGTCACATTGGACTGAACCAGGGTTGTCGATGTCGCGAGAATCTCAACGACCTGCGTTCCGGTGCTGTTGCTTCCGCTCACGCGCACCGTAACCGGACCGCTGACAGCCGTCGCCGGAACGGCGACCGTCAACGACGTGGCTGTTGCCGTTGCCGCTGTCGCTTCGACCGTTCCTCCACTTGCCGTGGCGAAGATGACCGTGTCGTTCGCGGCGGTCGCGCTGAAGCCCGTCCCCGTAACCGTCAGTGTTGCGCCGCGCGCCAGGCTCTTCGGGGAGATCGCCGTGATCGTCACCGGTTGCGGAGGCGCGGGGGGCGTATAGGTGATGCCCGAGGCGATCGAACCCGCGGCAACATTGGATAGGCTCGAGAGATTGCGATTGAAGAAGAGTTCAATCCCGTACAGCGGCACATTTGAACTGACGAAAAGGAATCCTCCATCCGACGTCCGCGTCTGTGTCTGCGGAACGACTTCAAGAAGCAGCTTCGCCGTTTTCGCGCCGGCCGCGACGCTGAACGTGCCGTTTCCGATCAGCGCGCCATCGGGCGTCATCGCGGAAACGCTGACGCTCGCCGCAGCGGAGTTCGTATTGAGGACCGCAATGCCCGTGTAAAACGGCGCAAGGTCCGCAATATGCGCGAACAGCAGTTGCGCGCGCGGCGTCTCCTGAACGGAAACCACTGCGACTCCGCCGGCCACGCTGTCCGCGTAGGCGACGAAGCCCGCAATCGGGGCCGTTCCCGACACGCGGATCCAACCGTTCTTGAACTCGGCCTGGTTAAAACTGAACAAATCCTTCGCCGTCGATCGAAGCGCGCCGTTCGCCGCAAGCGTCTTCGTCACCGAGGTCGCCGCGCCGCCCGCTTCAGGCGTGAAGGAAATGGTGATGGTCTGTCCCGTTCCCGACAGGTTCGTGACGCCCACTTCCGTGGTGTAGTTTCCGCCGCCGCCGATTCCGCTCACCACGTGCGGAAAATTCATCTGCGTGTTTGTGCTTGTCCGGTCGACGCCATTCACCACCGCCGTATCGGTCGGAACCAGATAGTTCCGGACCAGCGCCGTCGTTGCGACCGGAAGGGTGCCGGTAACGCGCAGATATCGCGCGTTGGCCATGGTCGCCGCGTTGGCGGAAAACATGGTGGCGACATCGGCCTTATAAACGCCGTTGCTGGGAATCGAGGTGGTGACCGCGCTTCCCAGGGCCGTGCCGGCTTCGCCGAACAGGTTGATCGTTACCGAATTCGACGTCGCGCCGGTATTGGTGATGCTCAACTCCGTCGACGGGGCGACAAGCGGAACCACCTGGTCCAACGCTGTCGAAGCGGCTTCAGCTCCGTCGATGAAGCTCACGTCCCCGGCATAGTTCAGCCAGAAACCCTGAAGCCCCGTCGTCGGACTGGTGGCTTGCACCCAGCCCCCGCTGCCCAGACTCGTGAAAATCTGGTCGCCGCTCCGCGCCCGCTGCCCGCCTGCCGGCACCGAAAGCGAACCGGTCGAAACCGTCGCGCCCGTCGCGCTGTAAAGCGTGAAGCTCACCGTGGCTGCCGTCGAGTTGGGATTCACCACCGCGAATCCGGACACCGGCAGTTCTCCGGCGGAGAAAAGCTTCGGAAAGTTTAATGTGGTCTGGCTCCATCCCGTCGTGGGTATGGTGGCCAGCAGAAGAAAAAAGACAAATACTCTGCCTCTCATTGGCCCTCTGGTAAGTAGAATCGCGGGCCTATCCTACTCTCTCGCCTCGATCCTGGCAACCGCGAATCCACGCGAATCCACAAAGAAACCACAAAGAACGCGACGAAAAGAACTGTCCAAATTGCGGTTTCGGTTCGGAAAAGTACGATGGCCTGGAACCGTGGAGTCGCAGGACCGGGACTTTTCCCCGCCTTGGCCAAGGCGTGGTGCCGCGGAGCGGCGGGGCGGTTCGTTCAACAAAATCAATTTCTTGAAAGCACCGTCCCGGAGTGCCTTAAGCGCCGGGGTGGTGTCCGCCAAGCGGCGGCGTGCGATGACGCGGCTGGCGGACTCGCTGCGGTGGGAGCCTCTGAAGCATCGGCTTTCTTCTTCGAGGCCCGCACGTTCCGGACCTGGCGCGCAACCTTCCAGGCTTCCAGGGCCGGCTTGTCGTTGCTACAGCGTGTTGGTCACGGCAGCGTCCGGGCCGGACCAGATCCGTCAGCGCCTCGTCCACGATTTCTTCAGCGCGGACACCGCGGCCTGGCGGGAAGCCTTCGCCAGGCTCTGATGGGTGATGGCCTTCCGGAGTTCGTCCGTCGTCGCGTTCAAGTCGTCGAGAAAAATATCTACCAGGCAACTTGTGTTCGACAAACGACTCCTTCAGCGGCGTCGCATACTTTGCAAACTCCTCACCCTTTTTATGTTGTTGTGGCGGCCGGCCAACTGGAGCAGTCACTGTCGAGGCGTTTTCGGGTCGAACGGTTTCCGCATCGCGTGAGCGTCAGCGCTTCGGGTTCGAACCTTCAAATTCAGATCCAGACCGATCCCCGCTATTTCGACTTTGTGGTCAGGGCTGCAGTTCGTGAAGTCATGGGCTTCCAAGTTCCGGTTGCTCGAATTGACGATCTGCTCCAGGGGGAAATCTGGGCCGCCCTCGACAACACCCGGCGTCCCAGCAAACAACTAAAGGACCTGAGCGATATTGCGCGTCTCCTCGAGGCCGAGCCTTCTTTGAAAACGCGTCCCGCCGGAGATTCTTGCCAAGATTCCGGAATCCGTGTAATCCGCAGTAAGATGAGGCGTGTCCAACACGGATCCGATTCAAATCGTTCTCGACGTTCTTCGCGAACACCCGTCAATCGAACTGGCGATCCTGTTCGGTTCGATGGCGGCCGGCAAAGAACGCGCGGGGAGCGACGTCGATCTCGCCGTCGATGCGGGTCGGCCCATCACTTCTGACGAGAAGATGGCGTTGATCGATGGGCTGGCCGCGCGGTTTGGGCGGCCTGTCGACCTAGTCGATCTCCGGACTGCGGGAGAACCGTTGCTCGGCCAGATTCTTAAGAGCGGTAAGCGAGTTTTGGGAAGCAATGTGAGTTACGCAAACCTGATCCGCAAACACCTCTTCGACAACGCGGATTTCATGCCTTACCGAACAAGAATCCTCGACGAAAGAAGGCGCGCATGGATCGGGAAATGATTGCGGAGAAGCTGGAATCGCTGCGGCGATGCGTCCAACGTGTCGCTGACAAGTGCCCTCCGGACGCCGAAATTCTCTCGCATGATTTCGATCTCCAGGACATCATCGCGCTTAACTTGTCGCGGGCCGTTCAATTATGCGTCGATATCAGCGCACATCTCATCAGTGACCTCGATGGCCCTCCACCCGACACCATGGGCGAGACTTTTCACGCCCTCAGCCGGGAGGGGATCATCCCGGGAGCACTGGCCGACCGGCTCAGGAAAGCGGTAGGATTTCGAAACATCGCAGTTCATAACTACGAAGCGATCAACTGGACGATCGTCCACTCCATAGCTCGCCACCGTCTCGGCGACTTCAGCGAGTTTGCAACCGCGGTGGCCACCCGGATGCAATGAAGCGCAAGCCAGGAGCGTTGGCGGGATTGAATGAAATATGTTTAGCGGATTCGATTTCCCCTCCTAACGCGAGATCGCGCTGTTCAAGAAATTGATTTTGTTGAACGAACCACCCCGC
>JAHFTY010000252.1 GCA_023265365.1 Acidobacteriota bacterium | reverse complement strand
CCATCGCGCGGAGAATTCTGGACACGTGCCAGGACTATTTCCGGCGCGCGCGAATGTACCGCCTGGAACGCGAACACGAATACGTCGAGATGATCGAGGTGCTTCGCGAAGCGGTCCAGAATCTTGCCGGCAAGTCCTCGGACTTCCATACGAAGCTGGTCACGTCATCGGACCGTTTCAACAAGCTCGTCGAGATCGACGATATTCGCGAGATCAAAAATCAGCTTTCACGCGAAGTGCAGGACCTGCGCCGCGCCGTCATTGAGAAGCAGAAACAGGACGAAGAGAACCTGTCGTTGCTGTCGCGGCGCGTCGAGCAGCTTCAGGTAAAGCTGAACCGCGCGAAAGACGAGGCGGCCACCGACGCGCTCACGCGGGTGGCGAACCGCGGAACGTTCGACAAGACCGTCGCCCGGTGGGTCCAGGAGCATTCGGCGCATGGCGGCCCGTTTGTGCTGGCCCTGGCCGACATCGACGATTTCAAGAAAATCAACGATACGCACGGACATCCGGTCGGCGATCGCGTGTTGATGGGAGCGGCGCAATTGCTGTCCGGTTCCATCCGCCCATCGGACTTCCTGGCACGGTACGGCGGAGAGGAATTTGCGCTCCTGTTTTCCATGAACCTCGCGGCGGCACAGCCGCGCGTCGAACAACTGCTGAAAATGATCGCGGGCAACCGGTTCGAGTATGAAGGCGGCGCTCTTCAGTTCACGTTGAGCTGCGGTCTTTCCGAATTCGCCGCAGGCGACTCGGTAGAAGCGTTGATTCAGCGGGCCGACGAGGGTTTGTACGAAGCCAAACGGAAAGGAAAAAATCGCGCCATCGCCAGAAAGAAGAGCCTGCTGAAGTCCATGTTCGGCTAGTGGATACGGTGCCAGTGGCCTGACACCGAATTCTACTTCGCGTATTTGGCCGGGTTTTTCCTGAATTCTTCGAGGTCCGTCTTCGAGCAGAAGTAGTAGGTTTCGCCCTTGTGGGCGCTGGACAGTTTCGGATCTTTATCGACCATCAGGCCGCACACCGGATCCTTCGCCTTTTCGGGTTTGTCCGCCTTTTTGGCCTGAGAAAAACCGCTCACCGAGGCGAGAGTGACAACCAGGATGAGAATCATGGCCAAAGCCGTGCGTTTCATTTCAACAACCTCCTCAAACAACCTCAACAAATAGCTTTGAAAATACCTGTCGATCAAGAAGAATCTCCGCATGCGAGTGGGCATCCTCACAGGCGGCGGCGACTGTCCCGCGTTAAATGCCGTGATTCGCGCGGCCGTCAAGACGTCCATCGGCTACGGATGGGAAGTCGTCGGCGTCGAAGAAGGCTTCGACGGCCTCGTGCATTGTCGCACGCGGCCGCTTAGCACCGCGAGCGTTTCCGGAATTCTTCACCTCGGCGGCACCATTCTCGGAACCTCCAATGCCGGCGATCCTTTCAAATATCCCGTCGAAGAAAACGGCCGGAAGGTCGAGCGGGACATCTCCGATCGCGTGGTCGAGAACTTTCACAAACTCGAAATCGACGCGCTGATCGTCATCGGCGGCGACGGATCTCTGGGCATCGCGCAGAAATTCTTCGAAAAAGGCGTACCGCTGGTCGGCGTACCGAAGACGATCGACAACGATATCGGCGGAACGGTCATCACTTTCGGTTTCGATACCGCCGTGAACACCGCCCGCGATGCCCTCGACAAGCTGCACACCACGGCGGAAAGCCATCGCCGTGTTCTCGCCGTGGAAGTCATGGGACGCCACGCCGGCTGGATTGCCGTGCACTCCGGAATTGCCGGGGGCGCCGACGTCATCCTGATTCCCGAAATACCGTACGACATCGAGAAGGTCTGCGAGTCCATTCTGGAACGCGAAAAAAAAGGCAAACACTTCAGTATTGTCGTCGTGGCCGAAGGCGCCTTTCCCAAAGGCGGCAGTCTCACACACCGGGCCGTCAAGGAAGCCGGAAGCGAACAGCGCCTCGGAGGCGTCGCGGAACGCGTAGCCGCCGAAGTCACACGGCTCACGGGAAAAGAATCCCGTGTTGTGGTCCTCGGGCACCTTCAGCGCGGAGGGCCTCCCACCACTTTCGACCGCGTGCTCGGCACACGGTTCGGCTCCGCCGCGGCCCGTCTCGTGCGCAAGGGCCTGTTTGGCCGGATGGTTGCGTTAATGCCGCCGGACGTGGATTCGGTTCCGATCCGCGATGCCATTGGACAAATGAAACGAGTTCCGCTCGATAACGACATTCTGGAATCCGCCCGGGACATGGGCATCTCTTTCGGCGACTAATCGTTGGACGATGGAAATGGAATTTCGGATTTCGGATTGCGGATTTCGTTTTTCCTCAATCCGAATTCCGAAATCCGAAATCCGAAATTCCCTAGAATCTCCAGCGGGCTGCGAACCGGAGTATCCGCGGGGCGATGATCGAGGAAGCGGCCGAGGCATCGATGCCGCTGCCGGCCACGGGGATTCCGTAATCGGCTTTACTGCCGTTGGCGACTTGCGACGTCACCTGGCTGACCACCGTGTTGACGTTCGCCGTATTGAAGATGTCGAGGGTGCCTTCAATCGAGTGGTGTTCGTTGATCTTCACTGTCTTCGAAATCCGGTTGTCCCAGAGTTTTACCCACTGATATCGTCCAACATGCTGTTCCACCTGCACGTTGACCGAGGTGCCGAGCGCGTTCGCCAACTGGACCGTGCGCCCGTACCAGTCTCCGCTCTGCGCCTGGAAGGTTGCGGCGTAACGGAATCCCATGGGTAATTCGTACGTGCCGTTCATTTTGAACGCGGAATCCCACTGGGGAACGAGCCGGCCGTAGACCAGGTTATTCGGGGTGAGCGCGTCGATGGTTCCCCGTTTGGAATAGCTCAGAGTGAGCCCGGCAAGGAAGGACCATTTATCGGCGAACTGCTTGTTGAAGGTGGTGTCGTAGCCCGTATACAAGGAGCTTCCTTCGTTCTTGCCGCGGTTGGTGGTGAACTGATTCACCTGGCCGAAGGTCGGATAGGCCCGGGGCACGGACCAAACGTAGACAACGTTGTCGTCGGAGGTGCCCACCTTGTTGTCCCGTCCCGGATCGATACCGCTTCGGACGTCCGAGTAGGCTGACAAAGGCTGCGCCCGGTCCAGTGTTTTGCTTCCGCCGAAATCCATCTTCCGGACCGCGTTGAACCGAAGCAGGTAGTTGCGGCTCAAACCAACTTCGATTCCGGAGGTGTATTCGTCCGTCCAGTAGTTCCTGGCTCCCGGATCGATCGACTGGGTTCCGCCCCCGCCCGTACAGGAGCCGGCGAGGTTTGCCGCGACCGGCCTGTACGGTATGGAGCCGTCCCAGTTGTTATACGTGCACTGAATCGTCGCAGCGGGATTGATGCTGCTGGCGACCGGACCGTTGGCGCCGCTCGATCCGGCTCCGGTGTACTTGCCGTAGCTGGCTTTCAGCGCGAGTTTGCCGTCGCCCTTGACGTCATAGACGAACGAAAAGCGCGGCGACCACGAGTTGTAAATGGGGAAGTCGCGGCGTTCCGGGAAAATTCTTTTGACGGACCATGGTCCCGTGCCGGGATTGCCCTGTTCGGGCAGCCATGACGAATAGCGGTCGAATCGAATGCCCGCGTTGATCGTGAGTTTGCGGTTCCAGGTGACCTTGTCGTTGACGAACCAGGAATTGAAGTTCACGCCGCTGGCCACGGTATTGGGATAGTCGAAGGTTTGCACGGAGTTCGGCCGCAGGAAGAAGTTCGTGTCGCCGGGAAGGCTTCGGTAGCGGTAGACCTGCTGGTTCGAATCCGGGTATCCCGCGGTCTCGGTGAACGCCTTACTCCAATGGCCGTTCACACCGGACTTGATTTCGTTGTTCTTTCCACCGATATCCCGGAACCAGCTCCATGTGGCGTTCCAACCCCATCGAATCGGCCGGCGATACGTCACCTGGAACTCTCCGCGTGTCCGTGTCGTGGTCAAGTCGGTCTGCCGGATATCGCGCGTCCACGGCACGTCCGGCCACCAGTAGCCCGCCCGATTGATCGAGGCGTCCACCGTCATGCGCGGGCTGATGATGTCCACCCATTTCAGGACAGGCCCGATCGCGCCCCACGACTTCTGGTTCTGTGTGGCTTCACGCGGGACGAACGCGCTGGCGCCGCGGTACGGCTGCCACTTGCGGCCGATCTGTTCGGTGAATTCGAGCCTCATTTTCGGGTTCAACTGGTAAGTCAGTTTCAGTGTCGGCGTGTCGAGTCGCGTGAAGAATTCCACCTGCTGTCCGGACCTGTCCACGAATCCCGGAATGAACTGGCCGGCATAGTTGTGGCTGAAAGCGGAATAGAACGTCAGACGGTTCTTGAGAATCGGACCGCCGAGTTCGCCGCTCCAGTCGTCGTAGTGGGTGTATTTATTGGTGCCCGGCAGGTAGCCCCGCCGCAGGAGTTTGTCGTCCACGTTGTTGCTTTGGAATCGTCCCGGCTGGTAGGAGCCGGCCACCGATCCGTGAAAGTCGTTGCCGCCCGACTTGATCGTGAAACTCACGCTGACGCCGGCGTTCTGCGCTTCCGCGCCCTTGGCCGCCGCTGAATACTGAACCTCGGCGTAGGTGCCGAAATCGCCAAAGAGCGTGTCATTGGAGACCGCGCCTTCAAATTGCATCAGTTCATTTCCGGTACGTCCGTAGGTGCGGCCGCTGACGGTTGTGGATCCGGCCAGCGTGTTGCCGCCGACGTCGTAGTAAGGGGTGTAGATGCCGGGGATCATCTGCGACAAACCGCGGATGCCCTTTCCATAGGGAAGCTTGTCCAGATTGTCCATTCCCCAGTTCACCCCGACCGTTGCCGCCTCAAGATCGATCTGAGGCGCCTGGCTGGTGACAGTGACTTCTTCTGCGACCGACGCCACTTCCATGGTTCCGACGATCGTCATCGTGGCTCCCGCCGCCACGTTCACGCCTTCGATGTTCAATGTCTTGAACCCCGGCAGCGCGAACGAGACACGATATGTTCCCGGAGGCAGCACTGAAAAACGGTAGGCGCCCAGCTCATCCGTCGGCGCGGAGCGCGCGCCGCCGATCATGGCGGGACTCGTAATGCTCACTTCCACTCCGGGTATCAGTGCGCCGCTTCCATCGACGGCTCTTCCCGTGATCGTCCCCGTCTGAATCTGCGAAAACGCAGGAGCAGCGAGGAACAGTACAAGTATCGAAAATACGATCGGACCCACCACCCTCTCTGGGCGCATGCGGACTCCTTTCGACGCTCTTGTGCGGTGCGCACATTTAGGACGAACAGAACCATCGCTGTCCAGCAAAAAAACCGCTGCGCGTCTCGAAGGGCCGTCAATTGGCAAGACTCTCGATGATCTGAGCGCCGGTCTTCCGGAATGCTTCAGGAGGAATCTTCACCTTGAGACTCCGTCCGCCGCCGCCGATGATGACCCATTCCTTTTCCATCACCCGGGAGTCGACGTAGAGCGGCAGTCCTTCGGGAAGGGCAAATGGAGTAACGCCGCCAACCTGCATCCCCGTTAACGCCTGCATTTCTTCGGAGGTCGCGAACGAGGCCTTGGAGACTCCCAGGAGTTTCGTGACCTTCCTGTTGACGTCAAGCCGGGTGTTCGAGAGGACGGCGCAGGCGCAGTACCGCTTCGGCTCCTTCCTGGAAGCGACAATGATCGTGTTGATGGTCTGATCGAGGGGGTAACCGTACTTGTCACAAAAAAGGGCGGTGTCGGAGAACGCCGGATCAATGGCAAAGGGTTCGAAGGGAACCCCCAGTTTGCGGAGCGCTTCGAGGATGAGTTCTTCCGGCGTCACTTCTTATGCTCGATATCGAAAGCGTCTTTACCGCGGGCGGCTTGTTCATCCGTGTAAACACTGTCCCACATGGTGCCGGGGAAAATACCACATCCGGCTGGGTCAGACACCAGCACACCACCCCGGCGCTTCGCACAAAAAATCGCAGGACGAGAAAACAACTCCGATGTCTCCTCGATGAGGCACTGTTGTCCCAATGAAGCCAAATCGAGGAAAAGCGTTTTTTTCCCTCCTCGACGAGCTCAACGAGGAGGGGTGGCGCGAAGCGCCGGGGTGGTGCTGTTCAAGAAATGGATTTTGTTGAACGAACCGCCCCGCCGCTCCGCGGCACCCCGCCTTGGCCAAGGCGGGGAAAAGTCCTCGTCCTGCGACTCCATGGCTTCATGTAATAACCAGACCGCATCGCCCAACGT